>JAFGLI010000008.1 GCA_016928115.1 Candidatus Woesearchaeota archaeon
AAAATATAATTTAAAAATAAATTTGATTAAGTTAAAAAAATAAGATTTTATTAATAAATAATATCCTCGACGAGAAAAAAACATAAAGTGAGAGTTAGCTTAAATATTAAGGTTTACAATGCCTTTTTTTGACTGTATATCCCTGAAATTAGGGTCAATTTCAAAGAAAAAGTCATTATCTGAGACATATTTCAGTATAGGAATGCCCTTATAAACTAAATTAGTCACATGCTTGTTTATCATAGGCACAGTGAGGCCTGTTTTCTTGGCTATATCCTCCGGCTTTATCTTATCATTGGTGTTATAAAGGATAAAAAAGACATCCTGTTCCCTCTTAGTGAGTATTATATCAGAAACAGTGGGCTGCGGCTCAACCATCATTTGTACTTTATCCAGCCGTTCGTTTAATTTCTCTATTTTGGAGTCAAGTTCGCAAAGATACTCATAATTGGACTGCATTTCATTGGTGTTCTGGTTTATGGCATCAAGGTGGTCATCAAGCTCATCCCTGATTGCGCATATAATCTCCCATATCTTGTCTTTTACGCTATTTATCTGTCTAGAAAATACCTTTGTAACAACCATTAAACACCCCTTAATTTATAGATTTTAGAATTGTTTATAAATATTGTTGTTTTGCAAAAAACATTTAAAACACTGAATTTTAACTAAAAATATGATATCAAAATCTCAACTGGAAATTATAGTTTCAAAGCTAGAAAAATTTAAAAAACCAAATGAAAGATTAGAGCAGTATCCTACGGATTCTGAGACAGCATCAATCATATTATGGGATGCTTATATGAAGGGAGAGATTGAAAATAAGATAATAATAGATATGGGATGCGGCACAGGAGTTCTGGGAATAGGGGCACTGCTTCTCGGAGCAAAAAAAGTATATTTTATCGATATCGATTCAAAAGCATTTGAAATATTAAAAGAAAACATAAGGAAAACAGAGAAAGAGTATAATCTAAAACTAATAAATAAATCTGTATTCATAAATAAAGATATTAAAAATATAAGCAAATCAGATTTCAATGAAAAAATAGATATTATAATGCAAAACCCGCCTTTCGGGACAAGGGAAAAGCATATTGACATAATATTCCTGGAAAAGGCAATGCATCTTGCTGAAAAGATATACAGCCTGCATAAAAGCTCAACAGACAATTTCATTAAAAAAACCACATCTGAGAATAACTTCAATACAGAAGAAATATTAAGGTTTGATTTTCCTTTAAAGCAGACATTAAAGCATCATAAAAGAAAAATCCACAGGATTAAAGTAAGCTGTTTTATTTTATTCAAAATCAACAACAGTAATATTTATAAATAAACCTGAATTTCAAAGATAAAATGGAAATAGAGATTATAAATAAAACAAAAACATACTTAAAATTCGAGTTAAAAGGTATAGACCACAGCTTCTGCAATATACTAAAAAAGCAGTTGAATCTCATACCTGATGTATTAACTGCCACATACAGGGTCGACCACCCTCTGACAAAGAAAATAATTTTTATAATCGAAGGAAGAAAAGGGAAAACAAGCGTAATGACCTGCCTGAAAAAGGCAATCAAGGAATTAAAAGAAACAAATAATGAAGCAAAAAAGGCCTTTAAAAAAATAAAGATTTAATCCAATGGAACTAAACAAGACCTTTGGAAATGTTTTTCTGAAAATCGCAAGAGATTCAATAGAATCATATCTTAATGATGAGAATTCTGAGCCACAGAAAGAAAATTATCCACATAACGAGCTTGATGAAAGCAGGGGTGTTTTTGTCACATTGCATAAGAATAAAGAGTTGAGGGGCTGTATAGGATACCCTTACCCGGTTCTTCCATTGTTCAATGCAATTGTAAAAGCAGCAAGAGGGGCTGCATTCGGTGATCCAAGATTCCCTGTTTTGCAGAAAGATGAGCTTCCTGAGATAAAGATAGAAGTGTCTGTGCTTACAGAGCCTGAATTAATAAATGTAAATAATGCTCATGAATATGTTAAAAAAATAGATATTGGAAAAGACGGATTAATTATAGAAAAAAACATGTATTCAGGACTGCTTCTTCCCCAGGTTGCTACAGAGAATAACTTTACACCACCCCAGTTCTTAAACTGCCTTGCACAAAAAGCAGGCCTGGGATTTAATGCGTGGAAAGAAGAAGATTCTAAAATATATAAGTTCCAGGCTTATATATTTAAAGAAGAATAAAAACTAAATCTTATTTATGCAGTCAGGGCACACAATAGTATTTTTTTTTCTCACCAAATTATCAGAAACAGTTCCGCATATCTCACACAAACCATTCTCAACCTTGTCATACAAAGGCTTTAAATGCTCCTCTTTCAGCTGCATGTTCTCAGCAATTAATTCAAAAAGGTCGGGCTCTATTTTCAGTATGTCTTTTAATGTAAGGAATCCAACCAATTCATCATTATTATCAACAACAGGCAGCCTTCTCAGCTCATTGTCCCGCATAACCTCAAGTGCCTCATAAATATCCTTCTCAGGGCTTATTGTCACCATATCTGTAGTCATAATTTCAGAAACCTTGGTTTTTTTAGGATCCATAGTCTTTAAAATTACTTTATAAATCATATCCTGCTCTGTGATTATGCCTTTCAACTTGTTTTTTTCAAGAATAAGAATACTACCTACACGATTATCTTTCATTAATTTCGCACATTCTTTTATAGTTGAATCTCTGGATATGCTTATGGGTTTGTTTGTCATTACCTCTCCAACTGAATATCCTGTTTTCAATTTATTATCCCCGTAAATAAAGAATAATTATTTATTTATAAATATTATTAAAATCAATAATTCATAAGAACCTCAACATCCTTGCCGAATATATCCTTCAAATCCTCAAATATGGGCTCTTTTATGAATGCTTTCTGTGGTATCTCTATCTGGGTTATTGCTTGTTCCATCTCCTCCAGTGAACTCTCCTCTATATTTACAAGCCTTCCTTCCTCAGTTATCTCTGCTTTTGAAATGTCCTTTTCCTCCTCATCAATATCATGTATTATAAATGCTTTTTTGCCAAGCATTATTATCTCACCATACTTGTTCCCGTGCTTAACCCTTATCTTTGTCCTTTCCAGTTCCCTCCCTCTTTTTCTCTGTATGTATTCTATAAAATATTTCATAAGTGACATAGAATCCTTGTTAATAGTCTTTACTTCTGTCTTGGTTAACTTATTTTTATCATAATCCTTTCTTGCCTTTACCACATCCTTAAGCTGCCTTAGGTATTTTTTTGGCATTAAACCCATATTAATTATCTCAGACTCAAATAATTTTACCATATCAGACTCATCCATCTTTATGACTCCTTCTAATTTTAAGATATCCCTTATTATTGTGACAATGCTGTCATAGGTCTTTTTCACAGATTCCTTCTCCTTCATATCCTCAATCTCCCTGAACAGCTCATTGATTCTTTTTATGTAGACTTCTGTTTTCTTAAGCAGGTCATCAACCTTTTTGCCTGAAATATCTTTTTTATCCCCGTGCTCAATCCTTTTTCTTATTTCAATCAGTTCTTCCAGAACATTAAGCTCATTTTTATTCATCATAGATTCTTTTTTTACAAAAATATCCTCCATCACCTTAGGCGTTTCCCTTGGTGTGCTTGGAGGCAGGCCATAAAGCATTATTGCAGCCTGTGAAGGAGTTAATGCAGCATAATACAAGTCCTCTATAACTAAATCAACCAATCTTAACTTTGCCCTTTTAACTATCTCATCTCCCATGCTTTTGAACTTGTCTATGGACTCAGCTGAAGGCTGTATCCTTCCCATCTTAAGAAGGTTCTTCCAGGGCATGAATATTCCCCTATCATAAAAAGGCACTCCGTCTCTTAAGAAAGTGAATATAACTGGATTGGCTTCCTTTATATTTTCCCAGAAATCTGTTAAAATATAAACCTGGACATTTAATTTATTTTCTATCCCAGTCATCTTTCCTGCATCAATACCCATACCAATAATAATAGCTCTTAATTTATCTTTTAACTCTGCCCTGCTCATTTTCTTGACATCTGTATCATCAACCACAATAAAGATATCTATATCTGACTTGGATGTGGCTTTTCCCTGAACCAGAGAGCCACCCAAAACATAGGCAACAATATACTTCTCAAATTTTTCAAGAACCATCTCCTTGTGAGTAACACCAAGCCTTATTGCAGCCAGCATCCCAGTATCATATATAGGTGCAGATCTGGCAAGCATTGTCAATAACTCATATTTTGCATCATAACAGCTCTCCCATAATTGTGTTAACAAAACAGTTTTTACATCGAGATTCTTGTCTACATCAGCAGCCGTTTTCTCAAGAATTGAAGAAAGCCTCTTATGCAGCTCCATCTTGGACATCTTCTGGGAATCCATGTCATCCATCAGAGCCATAATATTTATTTTTTTCTTTTCTTTATCATCTTTTGAAGGAGGCAATAAAGAAATACCAACAACATATTCCTCAAACTTCTCCATTACTTTTTTCTTGAACTTGTCAAGCTTGGTTTTCATTTCCTTTAATTTTTTTTCTGCCTCTTTAGGAATACTTGGCTCTGCCCCTTTCGCAGACTTTGCAATATTAGAAATATTTTTTTTTGATTTTATTTTGGATTTTTTAGAATGTTTTTTTGCCATAAATATTCCCCTGACTTTTTAATTAATAATTTATGAAAATTTTTTATAGTTTATAAATGTTGTGGGAATAAAACAGAAATATTTTTGGTGAAAATTATTCTTTTTCTTTTTCTCTTTTATAATTATCTTTTAATTTTTTTATATTTTCTTTACCTTTATCAGTCAAATAACCTTTTCCTATTTTGCCCCATCCCCCTTTTTCTTCAGGCAATTTAGTCAATTGTTCTAAATCGGATAGATTAACTTCTCCTTTTTCCCTATACAAACCAAGCAAATTACCAAGATGATAAATCTGTATATCTTTCTTAATATAATCTTTAACTCCTGTATGTTTTAATATATCTTCAATATCATTGTCTTTTATATGTGCATGCCTTATAGGCATTAACTCATTATGCTGTTTTTTTATTAACTCATCCCTAATACTCTCATGATTACCTATTGTATAATCGCTTTTTGCTTCTCTTAAGGCATCTCCTAATTGTCCTTCAGTTATACCAATATAAGCCTGAAGAATTCTAGACCTTCCTAACTCATCTTTTGGTTTTTCTTTTAAATTTAAACTCTCAACTGCCTTATCTAAATAATGATCTACCATAGCTTTCAGAAAATTATCCTGATACTCTTTTTTATCTAATTTTTTATAATCTATCTCCCCTTTTTCATCCTTTAGACCTACTTTTTCAATACCTTTTAAATAAGCCTCAGAATGAACTGCTTTAGTAGTATCTAATAATTTTTTTATTTTATCATGCTTGTCATAGAATTTTTTTATTGATTTTGGAACATCATCTTCAGCCATTTTATTATTAATATATTTATTGTTCTATATAAAATTTTTGGTTTTTATTATTAAAGAATGGATAATTATCTAAACTAAATCCAATCTTTTTTCTATTTCTTTTTTTAATGTTGAAATATATAGATTTAATTGAAATGAAATTTGCTTCCATTTTTCTTTTGTAATATTTAATCCCATATATTTATTTTTGTTTCTAATATTTCTTATTGTCTCAAAAAAATCCCAGTCTAGATCTAATTCTTTAAAGTTAAGAATAATAAATGCAAAAAGTCCCTGATGATTACTAATCTTTTGTTTTTCAAAACGCATAAGTAAAGAACAAAGTTCTCTTAAAACATCATAATGAATATTAAAAATAACTCTCCAATTTGGGTTTTTCATATTTACTAATTTTTTTCCATATTTATAATCTTCAATAGAAAGCTTTTTAATCTTTTTAACTTCTTCTATATCAAAATGTGCTTCCTCATATTCTCCTCTTGTAGCAAGATCGCTATAAACATCTTCAGGAGTTCTTTCTTTAGGCATTTATTTCAACCTCTAATGGTTTTAAATCACCTTTTATAGTAAAACCGTTTAAAATATTTGGAATTAGTTTTGGATCCAGTTCTTTTTTTATTTTCTTTTTATTATTATAATCAAATAATTGTATTTCTTTTTTAAGAACAGATTCAAACTTCCCTTTATTAAAATTTTTTGTATTCCCATATATGAACAAATCAATATCACTTGAACTATCCCAGTCACCACGGGAAAAACTTCCAAATAAAATAGCAGTTTTTATTTCATCAATTGAATTAATATGCTCAAACAGCTTTTCTAACATTTTAATACCATATAATCTTTTTTCAAATCTGAACTTTGAAGAGCTTGTGTTTGCTATATAATAAGGCATTTTATTTTTTATTTTTACTCTTAGTATAATATTTTCTCTTATTAATTCCTTTAAATAAAAGTTAATTCTTTCTCTGCTTATTTTTGTTTCTTTCACTATTTCATTAAAATGCCATCTCTTCAGGCTTTTATTGAAAAAAAGTGACTTTATATTATCTATCATAATAGTATGAAGAATCATACTATTATTTAAATTTTTTGTTTTTAGAATGAATAATTATGATTTATTAATAAAATTTAATCAAGAAAATCCGGAAAGTTTTTATTCAAGAACAGGGCTGATCAATCCTTCTTTTCCCTGCTGGTATTCTTCCAGTGTAGTAATCTCCATCATGTCTTCCCAGTTCTGAGGAACTTCCTGTTCAAGAACATAGAAAACAATATCCTTATCATTGTAAACCTGGGATTCTGTTAATGAAAAGTCAAATTTGGCCCCGCCGTTCATCCATGTTGAAAAGTTCTGGGCTTCAAAATATGTATCGCAAGGAAGCTCTTTTATTATATCATCCCCGAAATCAACTCCTGAACCCAGGGTTTCATCACAAGTCTCTAAGATAAGAGCACTGGGATTGCATTTGGGTGCACAGGCCATCTTTAATTCAGGTATCTCTGTCAAACCAGTATATAATAAATAGGCATCCACAGAATAAGCGCCCGGTACAAACTCCATTTCAGTTTCCATTGGCGCCAATACTGTTCCCTGTGTTTCCTTTGCCTCATTTTCAAGCTCTGTAATTGAATTAATATAGCTATCTCTTGTTTCCTTATCTATATCCCCATCAAAATACATTTTCTCAATCTTGTCTTTCTGGTTATTATAATCCATAACTGTATGTGTTCCTGTTAATAAAGAGGAATCCTCTGTTGTATAAAGAAGGAATCCGACATAAGGAATATCATCCTCAAGAACATCATCCTTTATTTTATTTATATTAAACATAACAGAATCATCTTTATCTATTTCAGTCCTTTTTATATCATACAATGTTATTGCCCCCGGGCCTGTATGTGTAAGATTATAGACATCTGAAACAGTCCTTTTGTATATTTTAACATTCTTTTCCTTTATAGGCCATAATTCCAGTTTTATATGCTCTTCAGTCAAGTCAGTCCCGTCATTATTAAAATCAATAGAGCCACCCAGATAATCCGGCTTGGTATATACTATCTGTCCACCGAACTGGCAGAATGGGAAGGTTGTCTCTAATATGGCTTTATTGTTATTCATCTCTGTAAGGCCCATATCAAAAGAAAATCCGCACCTGTATTCTATACCTACGTCTTCCAAAGGCTCTCCTGTGTGCTTGTCATAAGTCTCTATAATTATATTTCTCTGAATCCTGTTTGCGGGGTCATTCATTGACAGGGAATAAGGCTGGTTTATAATGGAAAAAACCATGCTCTCATTTACGGGCATGTTATCAACTATATTGCCTTCCAGGGCAAAATTGAAATTATATCCTTCACCCTTGAAAGCATCAGGGTCTTCAAGCTTGATTAATAACGGGAATGATATGTCATAGCCAAACCTATAGTCACTAATCTCAACATTAAGCATCTTTAAAACCATATCACTTACCACAGGAGCATAATTGCCTGTAATCATATTTGTTGCTCCCTGTCCTGAAGTTTCCATTGGAAAAACAGAAGGCTTGATTGTTTCAGAAGGTCCTTTGCCGGGCGACCTTACTTGCAGGAATATATCTGAGAAAGGATACTCAACATTAGCATTGAGGTCATATGAATTTTTCCCTGTAATGATGTTAAAACTCTTGTAAAATCCTTTTGAAAAAGGATAATATTTTTCTGAAATACTGTCTGAAATAAACCTTATTTCTTTTGTATTCTGGGCATTTTCAAATTGTATAAGATTCATAAAAGGCATTAAATTATATTGTATATATTCCTCAACCTGCGTCCTTATCCATATATCCCTTGAGCTTTCAAATGCCTGAAAACCCAGACCGCTGGTTGGGGGGATGCTTTTGCCCTTGCCCCCGTAGATATATACAAGGTTCATAATAACATCCTCAAATATGGTGTATTCCTTTTCTGCTTTGGTTATCTCATCAGCAAATTTATACATCTTGCCTAATTTCACATCCAGTTTTGTATGGAATGACTCTATCTCTGTTTTTTCACCTGTTGCCAGCTGGGTAATGTCTAAAGGGTATTCTAATAATAGTTCAACATCATTCAGGCTAATTGTAATATCAGCATTCTTTTTTCCTTCTTTTATACTGAAAGAATCCTCAAAATTTTCAAAATCAATACATTTATTTAAATTATCCTCAACATAATTTTCTAATTGCTCCTGTATTGAGTTTTTTCCATTGGATTCAACAATACAGGGCTCTTTTTCTTTGCATAATGGCGGCTGTTTTGAATCAATACATCCTATTGATGACTGCGGGCAGTCTGTCAGATAATTCCAGTATGCAATGTTGTTTGGAGGAAAATTAAGAGCTTCTGAATCATAAGGCAAAGGGGATATTGTTAATCCTGAGACATCTATATAGCCTCCCTGTTTTCCTAGTTTTATAATGCCTTCTTTTGTTATTTCATACATGCACAAGGTTACATGCTTATGTATTGTCTGAACATCTGTAGGCAGATTTTCAGGAGGCACAGGCGGTTTGGTTTCTGAAATTTTGTTTTTAACAACCAAAGCCAATGAAGAAACGAATAATATGACTATTGCAAGTATTATAAAGATTGTAATCTGTGATTTTTTATTATTTGAAATCATTTTTTTACCTTATACTCCAGTTTGGTGTTTCCTGGCTGCTTCCTCCTCCGCTAGTTGTTCCGGTTCCGCTGATAACTCCTCCTTCAGATTCTTCTGTCTCAAAATAAGGCTCTCCGCCGTAGTTGAAACTGTCCTCTGTGATTTCCCTGCACCATAATGTATCCTGTCTTGAGCCACCAAAAGGACCAAAACCTCCTGCTCCGGTTGGCGGGAATTTTTCTTTGAACTCAACACATATCTGAGTATATTTATTCTCACTTAAACCTGAATCCTGCCTTATATCAACCCCTCCTGCCTCCAATTTAACCCATTCGAAATTATCATAAACCTTAATATTCTTATCTCCCCTTAGCCATACATTATATTCAACATCTTTATCTTGTAAAGGACCTAAATACAATGCAATAGCATAAGCATAATGAGTATCATTAAGTTTGGCTCTTGTTGCATAATATGTCAGTACTGGATGACAATATTCAGTTGTACAGGCAATAGCTGAATCTGTATCCCCTTTTCCTGAAGTTATAAACACATTTTTGCATATATCCTCGGCTGCTGTTGTTAATTTCCATTGTTCTAATAATTCAATAGCTGGACCAACATGGAACCAATCGTATGACTTCTTAGACAACCAATCCCCCAGAAACCGATCCCACACCTGACCAACCAATACATCCATAATCTTTTTTGTGGACTGGTATTCTGCTTCTGCAACAGCCTTTTTTCTATTTTCTGCTATTTCAGGCATATCCAAAACTTCTTGGTCTAAAGGACCTGCTTTTCCGCTTTTGGCAAACTCTTCAGCCTCTTTATGTCTTGCTTCAAATTTCCCATTTTTAAGAACGTCCATCTGATGATCACTATAACCCATAACTTCCTGAAAACTTCCTGGACCATATTTATCATCAAAACTCTGAATCATATTTTCGCATATTGTTGAATGAGTACAGAAGGTTACATCTTCATAAATCCCCACAACCTCATTTGTAATCTGGGAATCAGCATACAACTTAAATTCTTCCCCCTCTTCTTCTTTCTTTTCTTCTTTCTTTTCTTCTTTCGAAGGTATTTTTCCAAATCTTTTTTCTAACTCTTTTGTATCTGATTTATCATTCAACTTTGTTCTAAGGGTATTTACATCTCCTTCCCTTACCCCATACATAGTTTTTCCATCTGATTGATATTCTGTATAAGGCAAAAGAGAAAATTTCTCATTACTTTGAAGATTGAGTTCTTTATTTAATTTTTCAAAATAGTTATTCATTTCCTCTAACTGATTTTCTGTATAAATATAAAATCCTACAGTATCTTTATAAGGATAAGTACTTTTATAAGCATCTACGGAAAGTTCTTTTATCTCTTTTATTTTATCCTCAATAGGGCTTGATGTTTCTGAAGAAGTGATTACTTCCGTATCTATAGTAGATCCTAACTCACCTATTTTATCCCAGAGGTCCTGACTTGCTTTATAACATTCCTCTGGATTTTCACATTCAGAGAATTCACATACATCAGGTGTTGAAGGATACTGGAAGGCTGTTTTAGAAGAATGAGCCTGGTAATCAATCTGCATTAATATAGACTCAGGCAAACCACACAAAAAAATTCTGGAAAAATCATTATTTCCTTTTTCACAATTACTTGCATGCTCGCTTCCCAGCCATTTCAATCCATAAGCACCTAAAACAGTAACTGATTGGTCCAGGATATTCTGGGCTCTTTCTATCATATTATCTAATATGGGAGCAACATCCTCAATAAGTTCTGTTGCAATGCCTTTACAAATAGCATAGTCCCTTGAACGCTCACAAGCAGCCAAATCTCTCCCGGCAGAAGACTGCATCTTTAAGCACCAGATATACTGGCATTGTATCTGCCTGTATTTGTTCATATGATATATGATAGCAGGAAAGCATTTTGTTTTAGCGGCATAATATATGCTGTTGGTCCTATCTCTGGCCCATTTATCCTCTGTAAAATAAGTTCCCAAGTCATCACCCATATTTTTAATATCTGACCAGGCATCACCTGAAAAATCAACAGAGCCTAAAACCTCATCTGTTTCAGTTGTTTGGGAACAGCTTGACCAGTCACAAACAGTTTTCACAATTCCATTTACTTTTGTCCAAATATTTGCAGATGTTTTTTCTGTTACTGTTTTCTGGGAAGTCCCTCCTTCTTTCATAGTGCGGAAAGCAGATTTAGTAAAAGGATCAATAGCAGCTTTTTCACCAACATACCCAGTTATTGATAATGCTTCAGCAAACATATCCACAATATTTATGTAATTCTGGACTTTACAAAAAGTTTGAAGCTCCTGCATTCTCTTATCAAGAACATCTATTGTATCTGCATAAAAACCATTTACAAGGAAATTATTCTCTGCTTCCTCTAACTTATTACTGAATGTCTCCCCCGGAGTCCCAAGCTCAGCGCTTTTAAGTTTAAATTCCATATTTTTCATCTCTAAAACCAATGGCTGTTTATAGTATTTATCATCTGTTGCTATTGTCAGTGAAAGATTACAGGTTATAGAGAAATTATTATCAATATTATTAGTGTCTGCAGAATCATCAAACTCAAAATTCAGCCTTTGATTTCCATATTCTTCTAAATCAGGAGATGAATCAGCCGGCTCAATGTTTCCAAAAACCCTGGTTATTGCAGCATTGTCGCCTTTTTTATTTGTATAAACGCAATTAGCATAATCAACTTCCTGATGTAATATTCTTGGATTGCCTGAACTCATCACTCGTCTTATATTATAATTTACATAAACAGGATAATTTATATTATTATCAGCAAATAATTCCAAAACTCCCCTGTCAATAGCCCTGTCCGGAATTGTTTTTCCCACATAAACCTGGAAAAAATCAGGAATGCCTTCACTGACCTCAATTCCTTTAAGGACTTCAAGATTATAATAATTATAGGATTTTAAATTCCCGACTCCATCTGTAAAATTAAATTCAAGGTTTGTCTTATAATAGCCATTCTCAATACCTGAAATTACCCATGTGCAGTTATATATACCTTCAGTAGAAGTTTCAGAACAATCCCCATTAATCCATTCCCCGGATTCCCTTAGTTTACCCGGGTTTAATTTTGCTTCTGGTTCTGTAACCTGTTCCTCAACTGTTGCTGTGATTGTTAGTGTATCTCCTCCTTTTATCAGGCCGAACTCATCAGATGATTCAAAAGAAATATCCTCTTCAGGATTGTTATTCACTAATTTAGGGGCATCACTGTCGCATATAAATGAAACACCTTTAACCCCACCAAGAGTATTTCCGTAATCATCAACAGAGCCTGATGCAATATATACGCTGACTTTGTCATCTGAATCACAATTACTATAAAAAGAACCATAACACTCTGAATTTTCACAATTATTAACTATTATCCTGTTTCCTGAATTTCCTACAATAAAATAAATCTTTCCTTTCTCAAACTTACCGCCGTCTATTTTTATAGTTATATTGTTTTCTCCTTTTCTTATATAACACTCATCCTCAGCATAGCAAAAGCCTGACTTTATTGAAAGAACCTCCGGGGTTTCAGTGCTTATCTCAAAAACATAATCAATTGTTGTTTCTATTTTTTTATTTTCGCCATCCGTTATAGTTAAAGGAAGACTAATATCTTCATCTTCAGTATAAAACATAATGCCTGAAACCAAACAATTATGTAATAAAGTCGTATCATTCCATTTGCATACTGCTGTTTTCACATTTCCTTCAAAAGGAGCACCCTTGAACATGCTTATTGAATCAATATCAACCTCAGCAGATGACAGGTTATCCTCATCAAGTAAAAGATCAAACCTTAACTCAACATCCTCAAAAACTCTGGCAAGCGCTATCTTTTCCATCTTATAGCCCTCATCCCAGAATCCAATATTATCAATCAAATCTTCCTCAGCATAAACAATATTTGATATAAGAAACAAGATTAAGAAGCCTGAAACTAATATCCCTCTTTTTTTCATATTCATATTATCCATTCTGCTGGTATTATATTTCTGATAATATATTTAAAAAGTTTTCGTTACAAAGTTATTTTAAAAAATTAAAACCTCACATTATCTTTCCTTCATTTAAACCCTTATCTATCTTAATCTTACCTGATGAAGTTTTCAGTAATTTATTTTCATAATAAGCCTTTCCATCTTTAACATCTAAACTTAAACCCTTAAAATCATTGAATGATATCTGTTCTTCAGATATCTTATCTTCAAAACCTTCTGCAAATACTTTCTCCCCGGATAAAGCATTTTCAGGAATCAATAAACCCAGATTATCATCTTTCAGTGCTGCAAGGATCATTGCCTCGCTTTTCTCCCCCCTTAAAACAGCAGGCTCAAGATTTATTACAAAAACAAAGTTATTGCCCTCTAATTCCTCTTTTTTATAATAATTCTTTAATCCTGCAACAGACTGTTTTTCCTCACCGCCGATATCAACCTTTAACACATAAAGCTTGTCTGCATTCGGATGGTCTTTTACTTCAATAATCTTACCTACTTTCAGATTCAACTTCTGTAGATTTTCATCTGACATATTTTTCCCTCCTTTTTCAGGTTTTTTATTACCGCTGAATTTTTTCCTGAATTTATCCAGTTCATCATCTTCAAGCTTGTTAAATAATGGCTTTGGTTTTTTTATTACGGTCCCTCTCTTTAGAGGCTTTAATAAATCATCCCATTTTACATTCTTAAGACGGAAATAATCAAAAACATTTTCTGAAGTCTCAGGCATAAAAGGATATAATAATATTGCAATATCTTTGATTAATCCAACCAGATTTGCAAGTGCATTATCACACTTCTTTATGTCTGTTTTTATCGTCTCCCAGGGCTTCTGCTCCTGGAAATACTGGTTTCCTTTTTTCCCCAAAACTAATATTTTATTAAGAGATTTTCTTATCTCCTTTTCATCAATTAATTTTGTTATTTCATCAACATCCTTTTTATAATCTAATTTCTTTTTTATCCCCGGAATCTTCGAATCATAAAACTTATCTATAAAAAATAGTGTCCTGTGGATAAGATTCCCTATGTTCGCAACCAACTCCTTATTTATCTTCTCCTGGAAATCATCCCATGTAAATAAGCTGTCTGTTTTCTCTGGCCTCTGCCTCATCAAATAATATCTCCATACATCTGCTTTTATGCCTGTTTTTATTGCATCATCTGCAAAAACCCCCTGGTTTCGTGATTTTGAAAACTTGCCGGTTTCATAATTAAGGTATTCATTTACAGATATTGAATCCATCAATGTCCATTCTTCCTTTGTTCCGATTAAAAAAGAAGGGAATAATATTGTATGGAAAGGAATATTGTCTTTTCCCATGAATTGGACTAATCTTACTTTTTCAGGATTTTTCCACAATTTTTCCCAATTTTTTATGTGCTCTGCTGTTATGCTTATATATCCTATAGGTGCATCAAACCATGAATAGAAAACCTTTTTCTCATATCCTTTTTTCGGAACCTTTATTCCCCATTTAATATCCCTGGTTATTGCCCTTTCCCTTAAACCTTTCTTAATCCATGCTTCTGTCATAGTTCTTGCATTATCAGTCCAGTTTTTCTTCCTGGAATCAATCCATCTCTTAAGTTCGGGCTGTATTTTTGGAAGGTCCATAAAAAGATGCTTTGTTTTCTTTATTACAGGCTTTTCACCGCAAAGCTTGCATTTCGGGTTTAAAAGCTCTTTTGAATCAAGAAGCATACCGCAGTTGTCGCACTGGTCTCCCCTTGCTTCCTCATATTTACATTTAGGACAGGTTCCTTCAACATATCTATCTGAAAGAAACATTTTACACTTATTACAATAGGTCTGCTCAATCTCTTTTTCTTTTATATAGCCATTTTTATCAAGTTTTTTAAATATATCAACAGTTATTTTAGTATTTTCTTTTGAAGATGTCCTGCCAAAACAATCGGGCTTTATTTCAAACCAGTCATAAACTTTTTTATGTATCTTAAAATACTTATCAACGAGTTTCTTTGGTGTTAATCCCTCCTCTTTTGCCTTTACCTCTGCTGTTGTGCCGTGCTCATCTGTTCCAAGAACATATATTACATCTTCATTTTTAAGCCTGAGAAACCTTGAATAAACATCTGCACTAATAATACAAATAAGTGTGCCGAGATGAGGCACATTATTTACATAAGGCAAAGCACTTGTAACAATAATCTTCTTTTTACCTGTTTTTTTTGTTCTGAAATTAATCACCCCAGCATTCAATAGAGATAAATTAGGTATAAAACCTTTTATTTATAAAACTTATTAAACTAATACAAAAAGATTTATAAATAGTTAACTTTTCCATTATCTTATTAACCTATGATTGATGAAGTTTTTCCATAAAAAGAAAAACTGAGAGAGGAGCAATTTCTTATAATTGTCCTCATTATTAAACAAGGAGGAAAACAAAATGTCAGAAGAAGATATATATAAAACAATTGAGATGGCAAGGGAAAGCGGAAAAATAAGCAAAGGTGTAAATGAAGTTACAAGAAGCATCGAAAAAGAAGAAGCAAAGCTTGTCGTTGTTGCAAATGATGTTACGCCGAAAGAAATAATAATGCACATCCCTCTTTTATGCAAAGTGAAAAATATTCCTTATTCTGAAGTTTCAAGCAAAAAAGAACTCGGGGCAGCATGCGGCTTGGCGCTTGGAACTGCTACAGCTTCTGTTATTGTTGAAGGAAACTCAAAAAAACTCATCAGTGAAATCCAGAAAAGCCAGAAAAAAGAGACAAAAGAAGAAGAAACTGAGGAAATTAAAGAAACTGAAAAAGAAGAAATAAAAGGAGAAGAACCAGAAACAAAACCAGAAGAGGAAAAAACTGAAAAGAAATCAGAAAAGGAAAATAAAGAAGGGAATAAAAATAAGGAAGAATAAAAATGGCAGAAAAAGAAAAAACTGAAAAAAAAACCTTCAGCCAGGCATTTCCTGCAGAAGTAAAAGATATTATGGGAAGAGCTGGAACAAGGGGAGAAGCCATACAGGTAAGGTGTAAAATCCTTGAAGGAAGAGACAAGGGAAAAATACTCAAAAGGAATGTGATGGGTCCTGTTCAGATAAATGATATCTTAATGTTAAGGGAAACTGAGATAGAAGCAGGATCATCTGGAAAAAATAAAAGAACGGTTAAAAGAAGCTGATAAAAATGAAATGCAGTTTTTGTAAAATAAACATAGAAAAAGGAAAAGGTAAGATGTATGTTAAGAAGTCAGGGCAAAAGTTATATTTCTGCTCGGGCAAGTGTGAGAAAAATATGCTGAAGCTGAAAAGAAAGGCAAGGGAAACTAAATGGACTGAAGAATATAAAAAAGAAAAAGAGGTTAAAAAATGACAACCCGAAGCTTAATCCTGATAAAACCCGATGGTGTAAAAAGAGGCTTAATCGGAAAAATAGTGGAAAGATTAGAAAGACCAGGCTTAAAAATCATAGGTATGAAAATGGTATGGATAGATGAGGATTTCAGCAAGAAACATTATAAAGAACATGTAGAAAAAGAGTTTTATAAGAATTTAGAAAAATTCATTGTATCTGGGCCGATTGTTGCTATTGTTGTGGAAGGTGTTGAAGCAGTAGAAAACGTAAGAAAAATCGTTGGCGATACAGAGCCCTACAAAGCATTACCCGGAACAATCAGGGGAGACTTTGCACACCACCACGTCGAATTTACAAACAGGGAGAAAAAAGCTGTTATGAATTTAATTCATGCTTCTGCAAATAAAAAAGAAGCAGAGGAAGAAATTAATTTATGGTTCAGTGAATCTGAACTGCATGATTATTCAACAGTCCATGAAGATCATGTTTTTTAAGCTAATTATGAAAAATAAATAAAAGATAACTACTGGTGATAAAAAATGGGAGAAAAGATGGTTGATAAGGTAAAGAGGCTTGTTAATAAGCCTGAACAGATCAGAAATATTGCTATTTGCGCACATATTGACCATGGAAAAACCACTTTTTCAGATAACCTTCTTGCAGGCGCAGGAATGATGTCTGAGGAACTTGCAGGAAAAGCTTTACAACTGGATTTTCATGAAGACGAGCAGGAGAGAGGCATTACTATAGATACTGCTGCTGTTAATATGGTTCATAGTTTTGAGGATAAAGAATATCTTATTAATCTTCTGGACACCCCTGGGCATGTTGATTTCGGCGGTGATGT
Source organism: Candidatus Woesearchaeota archaeon (assembly GCA_016928115.1). Taxonomy (GTDB): domain Archaea; phylum Nanobdellota; class Nanobdellia; order Woesearchaeales; family UBA9642; genus JAFGLI01. Next base: position 17,303 of record JAFGLI010000008.1, read on the forward strand.
AACAAGGGCAATGAGGGCTTCAGATGGCGCCATAGTTCTATGCTGCGCTGTTGAAGGAACCATGCCTCAGACAGAAACTGTTCTTAAACAGGCTTTGAGAGAAAAAGTAAAGCCCATTCTGTTCATAAACAAAGTTGACAGGCTTATAAAAGAATTAAAATTAAGCCCTGAAAAAATGCAGGAGCGTTTTATGGATATAATCAAAGATGTAAACAAGTTCATAGAGCAGATGGCTCCTGAGGAACACAAGCAGGACTGGCAGGTAAGTGTAAAAGACGGGACTGTCGCATTTGGCTCATCTTTTCATAACTGGGCATTATCTATAAATTATATGCAGAATAAAGGAATAACATTTAAGGATATAATAGAAGCATATCAGGAAGGTGAAAAATGGAGAGAGTTAGGGAAAAAAGCACCTCTGCATGAAGTTGTCCTGAATATGGTCATCAGGCATCTTCCAAATCCAAAAGAAGCACAGAAAGGGAGAATACCTGCAATATGGCACGGGGACAAAGATTCAGCTCTTGGAAAATCATTGATAAATTGCGACCCAAACGGTCCTTTGGTATTTATGGTGACTAAAGTAGTTATAGACCCACAAGCTGGTGAAATAGCAGCAGGAAGGCTTTTTTCAGGAACCATAAAAAGAGGCCAGGAAGTTTATTTAAATCTGGCAAAAAAAGATTCAAGAGTGCAGCAGGTTTATATTTACAATGGTGCAAAAAGGGAGATTGTGGATGATATACCCCCAGGAAATTTCATTGGTGTCGGAGGCTTAAAAGGAGCATATCCGGGAGAAACAGTTTCTGTAGGTAAAATAGAGCCCATGGAAAAGATAACCCACATATTTGAGCCTGTTGTTACAAAAGCTATTGAAGCAAAAAAGCCAAGTGATTTGCCTAAGCTTATAGATGTTCTTGTTGATGTATCAAAAGAAGACCCTTCTATTGAGATTGAGATTAATAAAGAAACAGGAGAACATTTAATGTCAGGAATGGGTGAGCTTCATTTAGAAGTTATAGAAAACAGAATAAAAAAAGAAAAGGGTGTTGATATTGAAACCTCGCCGCCCATAGTTGTCTACAGGGAATCTGTAACTAAGATATCACCTCAGACAGTAGAGGGAAAAAGCCCAAATAAGCACAATAAATTTTACTTTAAGGTAGAGCCTCTTAATGAGAATATAATCAAAGCAATAAAGGAAGGTGAACTTCCCGAAGGCAGAATAAAAAAAGAAGATAAGGAAACATGGAAAATCCTAAAAGAAAAGGGAATGGATGGAGATGAAGCAAAAAAAGTGAGAGATATATATAAAGGAAATGTGTTCATAGACGCAACAAGAGGTATTGTTCATATAGGTGAAATTATTGAAATGGTTCTGGACATGTTTGAGGATGTAATGAAAAAAGGACCTTTATGCAGGGAGCCGTGCTTTGGCGTAAAGGCAATATTTGAGGATGTTAAACTGCATGAGGACGCTATCCACAGGGGACCTGCACAAGTATATCCTGCTGTAAGGTCAGCAATAAAAATGGCCATCACTATATCAAACCCCGTTCTATTTGAGCCTGTACAGACATTAAGGTTTGAAGCTCCTGTTGAATACATGGGTGAACTAAGCAACATCATCTCAAGCAAGAGAGGAAAGCTTGAGGAGATGGACCAGAAAGAAAAGAGAATCAAAGTCATTGGAAAATTACCGGTTGCAGAGATGTTTGGTTTATCTTCAGAATTAAGGTCAGCAACAGAAGGCCGTGGAAGTTTCTCATTAATTGACCAGAAATTCGAGAAAATGCCTGGTAATCTGCAGGAAGACATTATAACTAGAATAAGGGAAAGAAAAGGCTTAGGGCCTAATGAGTAATTAAGTTAGGAAATTTATGGAATAAATTTCCGTAACTTACGAAAAACACCTTGTTTTTCTAAGTTAGAAATTACTTGGTAATTTCGTAACTTACGAAAATGCTGTGTTTTACATTTTCTAAGTTCGAAATTTTGCGGGCAAAATTCCGTAACCTTTTTAAATACCTCATTATTCACATTACCAATTTTAATAAAATTAAAACAAAAACAATTAAGGAGGAGATAAAATGGCAAAAAACAAACCACACATAAACATTGTGTTTGTAGGACATGTAGATCATGGTAAATCAACAACTCTGGGGAGATTGCTTTATGACTCAGGAACAATTGATGAACAGGCCATGAGAAAATTACAGCAAAAAGCAGAAGAACTTGGAAAGAAAGGTTTTGAGTTCGCTTTTGTAATGGACAACCTGAAAGAAGAGCAGAAGAGAGGTTTAACTATAGACCTGGCACATAAGAAATTTGAAACAAGCAAATATGACTTCACAATTATTGACGCACCAGGGCACAAGGACTTTATTAAAAACATGATTACAGGAGCAAGCCAGGCAGATGTAGGTGTTCTGGTTGTTGCTGCAAACGACGGAGTTATGGCACAGACAAAAGAGCATGTGTTCTTATCAAAGACTCTTGGTGTTGACCAGTTGATTGTTGTAGTTAATAAAATGGACATGGTTGACTACAAACAGGATAAATTTGAGGCTGTAAAGAAAGACGTAGAAGGTCTTTTAAAGACAGTGGGTTATAAGACAGAAAAGATAAAATTCCTACCTACAGCTTCATTAAAGGGAGACAATATCTGTAAAAAAGGAGACAACCTAAGCTGGTATGACGGACCTACTTTGCTTGAGGTTCTTGACACAATAGAAGAGCCACAGAAACCTGTAGACCTGCCATTAAGACTTCCTATACAGGACGTTTACAACATAAAAGGTGTTGGTGTTGTTCCTGTTGGGAGAGTTGAAACAGGTAGACTTAAAAAAGGTGACAAGATTGTTGCTGTGCCTGGAAGAGAAGGCAAAGGAGTTACGGGTGAAGTAAAAACAATAGAGATGCATCATGAGCAGATTGATACAGCAGAGCCGGGAGATAACATCGGATTCAACGTAAGGGGATTCGGAAAGAATGACCTTGCCAGAGGGGATGTAATAGGCCCTGCAGACAACTGGCCAACTGTTGCAAAAGAATTCACTGCACAGATTGTTGTGTTGAACCATCCATCAGTTATTACTGTTGGCTACACACCTGTGTTCCACATACATACTGCACAGATAGCAGGAAGAATTAAAGAGATTAAAAAGAAACTGGACCCTAAAACAGGTGAAGTCAAAGAGGAAAACCCTGATTTCATCAAAAACGGGGATGCAGCTATTGTACAGATAGAGCCTGTCCAGCCAGTAGTTATTGAGAAACAGAAAGATGTACCTCACATGTCAAGATTTGCAGTGAGAGACTCAGGACAAACTGTGGCTGCAGGCATGTGCATTGATTTAGTAGAAAAGAAAATGGAATAAACTAAAAACCATTTTTTATTTTTTTATTTATTATCTCCTTCATTTTTTATATAATTTATATAAATCATGATCAACTCGCACTTTTTCATGGAGTAGGCAAAAAGGTGTTTTGGAAATGCAAAAAGCAAGAATAAAAATAACAAGTACGGAAATTGACAAAATAAACGAAGTATGCGACTATATCCTCGATATAGCAGAGAAGACAGGAGTAGTTATAAAAGGACCAATACCTCTGCCTACTAAAAAGCTAAAATTAACTACACGAAAAAGCCCTTGCGGGGATGGAAAGGCTTCTTGGGACCATTTTGAAATGCGTATTCATAAAAGACTGATAGATTTAGGCATAGATGAAAGAGCTTTAAGATTGGTGATGAGAGTTCCTATACCAAAAGGCCTGAATATTGAAATTGAAATGATTGAAGAATAAATTAATTTCAATTATTTTTAATATTTATATATTCCTTAATAAAAAAGGTGTGTTTTATGTATGATATTATCATAATCGGGGGAGGAGCTGCCGGATTGACGGCAGGAATATATTCTCAGAGATACAATCTCAGAACAGTTATTGTTACAGAGCATGTTGGGGGACTGGCATTAAACGCATATAATATATGTAATTTTCCTTCTTATCAGAATGTTCCCGGAATAGAACTAATGAAAAAAATAGAGGAACATGCCAGGAATGAAGGTGTGGAATTTTTCATGGGAAGGGTTGAGCAGATAAAAAAGGAAAAGGATAAATTCATAATAATTACGCCGGAAAAAAGCCTTGAGGCAAAGAAAATAATCCTGGCAATAGGAACAAAGCAGAGAAGGCTGAATTTTGAGAACGGAGATAAATTCTTGGGCAGGGGGATTAGCTATTGTGCAACATGCGACGCTTCTTTATTCAGGAATAAGGAAGTGGGTGTTGTGGGTGGAGGAAACAGTGCACTCACATCAGCCCTGCTTTTAAGTGAATATGCAGAAAAAGTTTATATCATACACAGGAAAAAAGAATTCTCTAGAGCAGACCCTGCATGGGTTAAGCAGGTAAATGAAAACAAGAAGATTGAGTGCATATTTGAAACAGAAGTCAGTAAAATTATGGGAAAAGAATTCCTGGAAAGTGCTGAACTAAGCAATGGCAAAATACTTAAAATAGACGGGCTGTTTGTTGAAGCAGGCTCAATCCCTAATAAAGAGGTTTTAAACCAGACCGGGATAAAAACTAATGAAAACGGCTATATTATCACAGATGATGAGCAAAGAACTAATATTGAAGGAATATATGCTGCAGGCGATATAACCAACAATAAGCTGAAGCAGATAATAACTGCGTGCGCAGGGGGTGCAATAGCTGCATATCAAGCATATAAGGACATTTCAAAAGAAAGGTCATAATTTTATAAATAATTATGTTAAATATAATAAACTAAAACTAATAAGAGGTATTGAAAAATGACTAAAGTAAAAATAGACAAAGAAAAATGCATAGAATGCGGAACCTGCGTAAATATCTGCCCTGAAGGATTTGAGATTAAGGGCGGGAAAAGCAGTGTCAAGAATCCTGATGCAGAATGTGTTGATGAAGCTGTAGATGCATGTCCTGTTCAGGCAATATCAAAAGAATAATATTAAAGCTATATCAAAATATTATCTCGGAGGCAGAAGGCTATATAATCTGCTCTTAATATAAAGGTCTTCTATTATATATTTTTTTATCTTTTTAACATCTGAATTTGAAAAAACAGAAAACGTTTTTTCTGTAACAAAACCTGAGTTAAAGACAACAAGGTCTACTGGATTCTTTTTTAATGACTCTCTCATTTCTGCATCATCCCTGTTTAAATAAAGGAATAAATTAAAATTCCTGCAGAAATCATTATAATCCTGAGTTAATATTGCTGTTCTTTTTTCTGATTCATTCTTCTTAGTTTCTAATTCAGAAAGATAAAAACCAAGTGCCAATGCCTGCTGGTCAGCTTTAACGGTTTTTTCATCTGATTTATATTTATCCTTAAAATCTTTTTTTGACAATCTCTTGCTCTTAAATAATTCATCAAAATAAATGCACAACATATTATAACCGCATTCATCATAATCACAATCTTTTCTAAGCTCATCAAGCCGTTCATTAAGCTTGTCAGCAGATTTTTTATAAAGCATAGATATGTTATCTATTTTTCCCATACATGTTGTTAAATTATCACTGAACCTCTGAAAGATATTATCATCCTTTTTGCAGTTTTTGGATAGTTCCCTCATTTGATTTTCCTGTTTTTTAATCCATTCATTTATCCTGTCTTTTTTTATATTTCCTTTTTCTATATATCTTGTCAGCCCGGCGGCACATTTTGAAAGGTTGTGTTTATGGTTTTTTATATTTCCTCCCCCTTTTTTCAAAAAAAGACGTTTTTTATCCAAATAATTTTCTCCTGTTAAAATCTCCCTTATTACGCCTGACGGAGAAATAACATAATTATTTCTTATAAACTCATAAGTAATCTCAAAATTTCTTTTTTCATTATGATATTTCTGGTCTGAATAAGACATAATATTTATCAGATTATCAAATTCCCCCCTGAATACATCTCTAGCAATTCCTTTTCCCGGTATAAAAAAACCAGTATCAAGGACAATATAATCATATTTTTCTATAATGTCATTTAAATTCATAACCATTCGGAAATAGTAAAAGGTATATAAATATTTCTATGTTTAATATCTTATCTCAAAATCATCAAATTCCTGGTTATATTCCTCTATTTTCACATTTATAACCTTGGCCGGTGAAGGACCTTTTTTGCAGAAATCAATCATTTCATTTACCTTATCTTCTTTTCCATAGAAAACAGCCTCAACACTGCCGTCAGGAAGATTCTTAACATATCCCTTTACATTCAGCTCATCGGCTTTCTTATTTGTGTAATGCCTGAATAATACTCCCTGAACTTCACCTTCTATCAAGACCTTGACGCATCTCATTTTAAAGAAAATTATTAATTTTTGGAGTATTTTCCCATTAACTCTGCTTTTTCTATTGTATGCTCATCAACTTTCCGGTCAAACTCATCCTTGGAATTAATTTCCCCCAAATCATCAGTATCAAGTGCATATACTGTAAAATAATACCTGTGTATTCCTGAAGGAGGGCATGGGCCTCCGTAATCTTCCCTGCCGAAATCATTCATTACCTGTTCCCCCGGAACAGAGTCTTCTTCTATTGTTGTTTTATCTGCAGGTATATTATAAACCAGCCAATGAACCCATGTTCCCATCGGAGCATCAGGGTCTTTTACAGACAAGGCAAAGCTTTTAGCACCATCAGGCATATCCTCTATTTTTAATTCCGGATTAATATCCTCACCCTGACATGTAAACTTAGAAGGAATATTTCCCTCATTTTCAAACTCCTTAGATGTTAGTTTCATATTTCCACCCCCTTTATTCATGCATCCGCTTAATAACAAACAGATGCAAAACAATATTATTATTTTACTCATTAAAAGTTTATATTTTTATGGTTTTTAAAGTTTTTTAATAAAATTGAAATCTTTCCGGTTTTTCATTGTTAGATTA
>JAFGLI010000009.1 GCA_016928115.1 Candidatus Woesearchaeota archaeon
CTAAAAAAAGCTATGCTTTTTTGGGGCACCAAAAACCTTTTCAGGTTTTTCAGTGTTTCTTAAAAATCTCAGCTGATTGAGGGACATTTTCAGTCACAGCCAGGGCAACGTGAGTTCTCCCTTAATTACAAAATAAAAAAAAAGAAAGATTACGAAAAAAATTAGGTTTGTGATAAAATTTTTAATAAGTATTAAATTTCTGTTTTCTATGGATATTATGTTTATTGAGGCCAAATATAAGGGAAAGATTAAACTTCCCTCTGGTTTTACTAAAAAATTACCTAAAACCATCGGCTTATTCACAACAGTGCAGTTTGTTGATTCTATTGCATTGATTCAAAAGCAACTGGAGGAGAATAATATAAAAGTTAAATTCTTTAAAACAGGGCATGCAAAATATAAAGGGCAGCTGCTTGGCTGCAATATTGAGGAATTTAAAGGAGTTGAGGCATTTGTCTATATAGGGGACGGCATGTTCCATCCTAAAGCGCTTGTTTTAAAAAATAAACTTCCAGTATTTGTTTTTAATCCTTTAAATAAAAAAACAGGCATAATAACTCACCAGGATGTGGAGATTTTGCTAAGAAAGCAAAAAGGCGCATATCTGAAATTTTTAGACTCTGTTAAGGTTGGAGTGCTCATTTCAGTAAAGCCAGGCCAAAACAGGCTTAAAACAGCCTTAAAACTAAAATCAAGGTATCCTGATAAAGAATTCTTTTACTTAATTGCAGATAATATTGATTTTTCACAGTTAGAGAATTTTCCCTTTATAGAATGCTTTGTGAATACAGCCTGCCCCCGTCTGGGATTAGATGATTCTATTTCTTTGAGAAAGCCAATAATTAACTTGGAATTAGTATTATAAATTTGTATACTAGTATAAAATAATATATATTAATATTCTTTAAACTATTTCTATATATTTTTTTGTATACCTACAAATCTCTTTTAAAAAACATTCTTTGCATAATGGCTTTTTCCTGCAGAATTCTTTGCAATGCTCTACTATTAAAGCATGATATTCATTGAACAATTCAGCATTTTTTTCCAGGTTAGAATGAAATAATTCCTGTAATTCATCATATGAGACGTCTTTTCTGCATAATCCTGATCTGGAGAATAATCTCTTTGTATAAGCATCAATAACAAATATTGGCTTATTAAAAGCATAAAGAATGATTGAATCTGCTGTTTCTTTGCCGATTCCGTTAATATTTATCAGCTTTTTTCTCAAATCAGTGATTTTTAATCTTTCAAGTTCATTTACAGGATTTTCCTTTAAAAATAAGCAAATATTCTTCAGTTTTTTTGCTTTCTGGTTAAAATAGCCTGAACTTTTTATTAGATTAGCCAATTCAGTTACATTGATTTCCAGTATCTTATCTATGTCAATTAAATCATTCTTATTTAAATTAACAATGGCTTTTTCAGTGTTTTTCCATGAAGTGTTCTGCGTGAGTATTGCCCCGAACATTATCTCTGTTTTTTGCTTTTCAGTTAAAGAATCCTTTTTTTTATACTCCGGAATTACTTTGTTTTGAGAAGTAACAGGCCACCAGAACTGAGGGCCATATTTATTAATGAGAATATGATAGATTTGTTCAAAGTAGTTCATGAAATAAAAGAATTTAATAAATTATAAAAGCATTATGCTGGACTGGATTCCTGATAAAGGCGCTTTACTATTTCTGAAGCAGCTTTTTCCAGCTGAGTATAATCATTAAGCCCATAACATCTTCCTTCTGTTATTGAATGGTCTTTAGGGACTAATGCATATGGATCTGCAAACACAACTTCTGATAAATGCCATAGAATATTTTTTGCCCTGTCAAGACCATGAGTTGCATCTACTATAACTTCATCTCGGTCTCTTAATTCTCCTGTTTCATCCAGAAATTCAGGAGCATATCTTTTTAATGAAGTAAGATTACCCTGCATCATATATATATAAAAATCAAGAATTTCCTTGGTAAAAATCTGAAGTTCACCCTTAATTATTCTTTTTTTATAATGCTCAGCCATTTCCTGCTGAACAAGTCTTAATAACTCAAAACCCATCATATCAATGTTTTTTTTTGCTGTTACACCATAACCATCAACAGGATCCATTAATTTGCTTACTGAGTCCATAACTCCAGTTAAGTATTTTGCTCTTTGCCAGCCTGAAAAAAAATCTCCATACATCTCAATTGTTTCTTCATCAGGAAGGTCTGCTCCTGCAAGTCTGTCTATGAATTTCCCCTGATATTTTTTCCAGAATTTTAATAAATCAGTTTCCTGATCCCATCTTAATTTTAGAGTATAAAAAGGAGTTTGAATTGCATCTGGAACATAATCATCAAGCCTTGCCTCCAGCGCCCTGTCTCTCGCAATTCTAAACTGTTCTTCATATAATATTTCAACTTCTTCAGGGATTTCAATTTTATCATCCAATTCAAGAAAATCCTGGGTTAATTCACCTAAATCACTTATATGCATGTATTGAATCCAAACTCTATACCACGGGTCTCTTTCTTCTTCTCTTACAAACGCCAACCAATTAAGTCTTTTTCCAGACCTTCAACCAAAGCTTTTTCAGTTTTTAATTGGATTTCAACTATCATTCACTCTTTCCCTCTTAATTTTTGCATTAGAAAACCCCTATATTTAAATATTTGTAATTAAATTTTTAATTAGAAGCCAGAATCTAACCTGTTATAATTAAATTATTATAACCTTTTTATTCATTCTTTTTCACTTTATAATAGTAAAAATAGAAAGATTTAAATAGTAAATAGATATTAAAGCTATTAATAAACAGAAAACTGTATAATTTTGAAAATAATAAAAAAATAAAATAATTATTAAAAAGGAAAAAGGTGTGAAAAGAAAGATGGTTTCGGGATTACCTTCACCAAAAAAATATCATCAACTATTAAAAATTTTAGATGAATTAGAAGAAAATACTGGAAACTCAAGAACAGGAAGTCTTGATGATCGGGTTAACTTATTAATGGAGTTTCAACATCCTGATAAAAATTATGGAGCAAAACTTGAAGGCGCTGTTAGAGGTTTATTCTTAGAAGCGGAAGATGATAATACAACAGTATATGCTCCTGCTTATAAATTAGTTGATAAACATATAAAAGATAAAAAACTTGGTGGTTCTGAAGAAGATTCTAATAAAAGATGGGAAATTGTTGATGCATTTATTGAACAGGCTATAAGACACATTTATCATATTAGTGATGACAAATCCTGGGATGAATTTAAGAATAATGTTATTCAGTCAAAACTTCCAGAAAGTGAAAGAAAAAATAAAAAAGAATTTAAAAAACAATTAAGAGCATTATATGATGAGGCAGTTGGTGAAGGACAATTAGGGAAACAAATTCAGCAACTTAGGGGAGTAACATCACAGGAATTATATTCAGATCTTGAAGATAAAACAAATGCAGAAGCAAAAAATTTGATCTATCAAAGAGCTCAGGCAGCAGCACAGTCGCATACGATTATGATTCAAAATCTTTTATATCCAACTCTCATTGGTGAATATGAAACAGAATTAAGAGATAGGGTTTATACTGAAATGGATAAAAAGGGTTTTATCTATGAAAAAGAATGGGATAAAATGGCCACACCTGATATGGTAAGAAGTTTATTACTGAATAAACATGGCTCAGAAAAAATGAAGACTACTTATAAAGAGATAGGATATAAAGAAAAACCCAAAGATACAACATAAATTTCTTTACCCCATATACAGCCCCTTCATCCACCCGATAATCCAAACTTAAATACTATAATTCTTCCATTAATTCCTGTTTTATTTCTTTTAACTTATATTTATTTAATTGTATTGCTTTTTTGCTTTTATTATACCAAACCAGATCTCCTTTTTTTATTAATGATTCTATTGTTTTCTTCAGATTTTTGATTTCATGAGGAGGAATGCTGCTTATAATGTTTTCATATCTAATGTGCTTACTTCCAATAATTCTTTTTCTGAGCATTTTTTCAAGTAAATGTTTCTCTAGTCTTTGCATTAATTTTTTTCAAATATTTTTCTTTTTAAATATTTGGTAACATTATGACACTTTCAAAGGCTCAAAATAGAAATATTTATATAATAATTAAGATTTTCAGGCTAATATGGAAATCGAAACCCTTGAAGGGCCCAGTGAATTCCTGAAAATAATGGGAGATTATCCTAGAAACAGAATTCTTGATTTTTTATTAGGAAATACAAACTATGATTTTACTTTAAAGGAGATAGCAAAAAAAAGCAAAGTTGGTTATGCAACTATTAAAAGAATATGGCATCATTTTATTAAAACCGAGCTTGTAAAACCTACAAGGAAAGTCGGAAAAGCTGTATTTTATAAATATAATAATTATGGTGGGAATGGGAAAAAATTAAGAAAATTCTATTTAGAGATTATTTTTAATGAGGTTGAAAAAGAAGTAATGAATGAAAAAGAACTTATGATTATCAGAGAATCTGAAAAATCAGATAATATTTCTGAAGAAGAATTTCTCAAGAAACAACCAGGATTAAAATAATTATAACAATTTATAGACAATTAATTTCTACCCCATATACAGCCCCTTCATCCACTCAATTAAAGGCTTAGGGGAATTTTCTTCATGGCAGCTTTCTGAAAAATAATAGAAAAATTTATATATTTGATATAATTAAATATATGTGATAACAGTAAATATATTAAAAATGACAGAAGCATTAATACCAAAAAGAAGGGTAATAACAGAAAAAAATAATCTCATTGTGATTACTGCTTGGAAAGTGCCTGTATCAAAATTTTATCCAGAGGGAGTTAAATATTCCTTTACTTTTGTTCATAAGAATAAAAGAATAATTGCTTTTGACAATTATAATAATGAAGGCCATCATAAACATTATTTGAATAAAAAAGAACCATTTAAATTTATTAGTTTGAAAAAAACCATTAATGAGTTTTTTGATTTAGTTGAAGATTTTGAAAATAAATTGGAGGTAGAAAAAAATGATAAAAACTAAAGAGTTAAAATTGTATATAGAAGATACTGATAATTTTAAGATGAAAGTAAAGGAAGAATTAAAAGCAATAGATACAGGAAAAGCAAAAAAGCTGAAAGAAGATAGTATTAGCTTTCAGTCTTTGGATCAGCTAAGAAAATTCTTGACTGCAAAGAGACTGGAACTTTTAAGGGTTATAAGACATAAAAAACCTGGTTCAATATATGAACTTGCTAAACTTGTGAATAGAACACCTGAAAATGTCAATACTGATATAAAACTTTTAAAAAAATTAGGTTTTGTCGAGATTGAAAAGGTGAAAGATATTAGAACTAGAATAGTCCCTGAAGTTAATTATAATAAAATGACTTTAGAAATTGCTGTATAATAATATTACTTTATATACAGCCCCTTCATCCACCCGATAAAAGGCTTAGGTGAGTTTTCTTCATGGCAGCTTTCCAAGGCATTGAAATAATCTCTTTTTTTAGAAACAGGGATAACAATCATTGGATAGCCATTTTTCCATAAAATATAGTTCATTAATAACCTGGCTAATCTGCCGTTGCCGTCTGAAAAAGGATGTATGCTTACAAGCCTTAAATGGAATATGCATGCAAGCTCAAATACATGCAGCTTATTATTATGGAACCAGTCAAATAATTTCTCTATATCTAACCTAAGCACATCATACCCAGTGGGCATATAATGGGAGCCGTAAATCTCAACATCATGGTCCCTTAATTTTCCGGCGTGGCTGTCAACATTCTCCATAAGGAACTTGTGCAGATCAAACATTAATTTCCTGTTAATCCTTCCCTTGTAATCCAGGATAAATTTAAATGCGTTCCTCATATTAGAGACCTCTCTTATGTAATTTTCAGGCTTATTGCTGCTGTGCTTTTCCTGCAGCAGGATTTTTTTTGTAGCGGAAAAACTTAACGGATTGCCGTCAATTGCATTTGTGTTATAAGTAAACCTGACCAGGAAATCATCTAAAAAATCCTGTTTTTGGATTTCACTTAACTTAGAATACTTAGCCTGGAATGTCTTTTTGATTAAGTCCAGTTTTTTAACTTCTTCAGGAGCTAGGAATTCTGTTGGCAAAGGCAGATCTTTTTTTTCAAGTTTAGCAGAAAAAAATCTTCTTAATTTTTTTATATAGGACTCTTTTTTAATCATAAACAAAAATTAAAAAGCTGATATTTAAAAAATTTGTCAAATTAAAGGACAATTCCCTGTTTGACTCTCTCAGCAGTTATCTCTTCTTTTTCGGTCCTTAATATCCTGTCCTTGTAAACAACCCTGCCCAGCTTCACTTTTATCCTGATTTTTGAAAACTCTTTAAAATCAATAACCTCATTCCCGGGTCTAATGCCTTTGATAAAAACCCGGTCTCCGTGCTTGGAAGCTGGTGCGGTTAACAGCCCGATTTTATTATTCTCCTTTGCAGCGAGAAGCATCCCTTCACTCTTTTTTCCGCGGAAATCGGCATGCTTAAGATTTGTAACAACAACTATTTTTTTGCCTTTTAAATCTTCTTTTTTATAGTAAGGTCTTAGCCCTGCTACTAATTGCCTTTTTTCTTTGCCGATCTTTATATTGATTATATATAATTTATCTGCTTTCAAATGTTCTGAAACATCATAGATTTCTGCAACTTTTAAGTTTAATTTAGAGAAATCATCGTCTTTTTCCCTGACAGCTTTTTCAGCAGGTGCTTTTAATTTAATCTCTTCAATCTTCCTTAAAATAATCTCGCTTTTCCCGATTTTATGGTTTTCCAAGATTTTGTTTAAATCAGCCCAACTAAGGTCTTTGAGATTTAACTGCTTTTCAATTTTTTCAGAAAAATCAGGAATGACAGGCTTTAACATGATTGCCAGTGTCTTTACAATATTCACACAGTCAGTTAAGACAGCCTGTGTTTTTTCAGCATCGGTTTTTCTGAGGACCCAGGGCTCGCTGTCCTGGAAATATTTGTTCCCAAGCGAAGAAATCTCTAAAATTATTTTAACAGCTTCCCTGAAATTATAATTCTCAAATTCATTTTTAGCAATTCCGCATTTTTCCAGTATATCCTTGATTAAATGCTTATTATGTATCTTTGTAATTTTTCCGTTGAAATTCTTGTTTAAGAAAGACAATACCCGGTAAATGAAATTTGCAATATTCGCAACAAGCTCATTATTTACTTTCTCCTGCAGGTTTTTCAGGTCAAGGTCAATGTCTGTCATTGTATGCGTTAATGAAGACGCATAGTAATATCTGAGAAATTTAGGGTCTACATAATCAAGGAATTCTTTTGCAGTAAGGAAAGTTCCCCTGCTCTTTGACATCTTTTCGCCGTTTACAGTGAGAAACCCGTGCACTACTAGGTTATCAGGCACTTTAAAGTCAGCAGCCATAAGCACGGCAGGCCAGAACAATAAATGGAAATAAATAATATCCTTGCCTATAAAATGAATAATTTCATGCTCATTGGTTTGCCAGATATTATCAGCTTTGCACTTTCTGCCTCTGCAGTAATTGGCAGTGCTTGCAATATATCCAATTGGTGCATCAAGCCATACATAGAAATATTTGTCTGTTTCTCCGGGAATCTTAAATCCGAAATAAGGTTTATCTCGGGAAATGCACCAGTCCTGAAGACCTTCTTTGATCCAGTTGAGAATCTGGTTTCTTATCTCAGGCTGTAATCTCTTATTGGTTTTCAGCCATTTTTCCAGTTTTTCTGAGAATGCGCTTAATTTAAAAAAATAATGTGATGAAACCTTTCTTACAGGTGGATTTTTACATACACTGCAGTATGGCTCAATCAAATCAACAGGCGAGTAAGTTGCATTGCATTTCTCGCATACATCGCCGTATTGGTCCTCTGCTGAGCATTTCGGGCATTTCCCCTTAACATACCTGTCAGGGAGGAACCTTTTACAGTTTTTACAGTATGTCAGTTCCATATCCTTTTTGTAGATAAAATCCTTTTTTTTCAGCCTGTTGAAAATCAGCTCAGTATAATACTTGTTTTCAGGTGAATGCGTGCTGTAATAAGAGTCAAAATTTATATTATAATCTGAAAAATCCTTGGTATGCTCCCTGTACCATCTCTTAATGAATTTTTCAGGTGTTGTTCCCTGTTTCTGGGCATTTATTTCAATGGGAGCGCCGTGAGTATCATCAGCACAGCAGTATACTGCATTTTTTCCTGTTAATTTTAAGAATCTCACAAAAATATCTGTCTGGATATACTCTACAAGATGGCCTATATGGATCGGGCCGTTTGCATAAGGCAATGCGCTTGTTATCAGGGTTATTTTTTTTTTTTGCATTCTTATTTACCTCATTAATTATAAAGAATTTAAAAATTTAATTAAATTGCCACTGAGATGCCTATCGCATCATGAACATCATAATTCCAGAAAACATAATTTTTTTAAGTGACATGTTTAAAAAGAAAGAATAAATTATATAAAAACTTTACTCAAATTCCTTGTCAATTTCGTCTTCTTCGTCTTCTTCGTCTTCTTTATAATCCTGTTTATAGCCCTTCATAAAACCTTCTTCATCAGGTGAAATCTCGTCATTATCCACTTCTTCATCCAGTTCTGTATCATCATAAATATCGTCTTCTGCCATTTTATCAAAAAGGTATAAAAGAGCTTATTTTTAAAATTTTCGCTGCACAATTGCAACGTCTTTTTAAATTTAGATTATTAATTCAGGCTTGGGGAGATTTGCTGATTGCTCATTAACATTAAACATGAAGTTCCCCAAGCGCCCCTTCTGATTGCATAATCAGAGGGAGCAATTGAGGGACTTGATGTTTTTACAGCAAGGGCAGGAAGCGCTTTTCCTTAATAACTCAAATAAAAAGTAAAAGAAAATTAAAGAAAATAAATTTCTCTAATATGAAAAATAATTTTTAAAATAATGAACTAGGTCTCAGCAATTATTCTCATGCTTGCGCACTAGCGAAATAATCGTCATCGACCTAGTGATAAGTAAGAATTTATAATAAGATTAAAAATCTTTTCATGGGTTTTCTTATATTCCTAAAAATCTTAACAACTCATACACTAAAAAAGCAGGCCATGCTATTGCTTTTAAAATTCCCAGAGCTCCCATCCAGAAGCTTGTTGCAGTTGAAATATAATATACTAGCGCGCCAATAAAGCCCATTCCATAAAGAGCGCCCCCGCATCCCTGTTTATGCACATGTTTTTTTATATTCCAGGGCACACATTCATCGCTTTTGCATCCTTTTTCTATCTTCATTCCAATTGCTTTTCCGATTTGATCCCATGAGGGTTCTTTACCCAATGCAGCTTTTTTTCCTTTGTTCTTTTTTTCCATTTTTTTCTCCTCTCATATGAATTAAATGGCTAATTGAATAAGATTAAGGTTTTAAAAATTTTACTTAATTTTCATAAACTTTTTTAATTTCATTGTTTTTGTTTAGGTTAATGAGTTCAAAAAACACAGAAAAGATAAAAGAGCTGGAAGAGGAACTTAAAAAAACCAAATACAATAAAAGGACTCAGCATCATATAGGTTTGGTAAAGGCAAAGATAGCCCAGCTTAAACAAAAGGAAGAAACCAGAAAGTCAGCCGGAAAAAAAAGCGAGGGCTATTCAGTTAAAAAGAGCGGTGATGCAACAGTTATCATGGTGGGTTTTCCGAGCGTGGGCAAATCGACCCTGTTGAATGCTTTGACTAATGCGCAGAGCAAAACAGCTGCTTATGCCTTTACAACACTTACTGTGATTCCGGGCCTGCTGGAATATAAACAGGCGAAAATCCAGTTGCTTGATGTGCCGGGAATTGTCAGCGGTGCAGCGGACGGCTCTGGCCGCGGCAGGGAAGTCCTTTCTGTGATATGGTCTGCAGACCTTGTGCTAATTATCCTGGATATTAATGAGCTTCATCATTATGATGTTATTAAGAAGGAATTGTCTGATGCGAGAATAAGGGTTGACCAGAAAAAGCCTGATGTCAGGATCAGAAAAAAGTCAAAGAACGGCATACAGATTGCTTCAACTGTCAGGCTTAATATCCAAAAAGAGACAATAAGGGCAATATTGAACCAGTTTAAAATCATGAATGCTGAAATATTGATCAGGACACCGATTGATGAAGACCAGTTGATTGATGTTATAGAAGGCAATAAGAAATACGTGCCTTCTCTGATAGCAGTTAATAAGATTGATACAGTAAGTGATGAATTACTGGCAGATATAAAATCAAGGTTTCCAAATGCGGTTTTTATTTCTGCCGAGAAGAAAATTAATCTGGAAAAATTAAGAGAATCAATTTTCAACCAGCTGGATTTTATCAGGATTTATTTAAAACAGCCGGGCAAAAAGCCTGATTTGGATGAGCCGATGGTCTTGTTTAAAGGCAATACGTTAACTGAACTTTGCCTGAAGATTCACAAAGATTTTGCTGCAAAATTCAAGTTTGCAAGGATATGGGGCACCTCTGTTAAGTATGACGGCCAGATGAAGACAAAGCTGGAACATGTTCTGGATGATAAGGATATTGTTGAGCTGCATATGAGATAGCGAATGAAAAATTATAATAATATGTTTAATTTTATTTAAATTATGCCAATTTACTATGGGATTAGATATAAAAGAGCCTGGTATTTGATAAAAGAAAGTTCAAATGAATCAAGGAAGGCCCATTGGCTGCTAATTTCAACAAAGGAAGGCTGCAAAGAATATAATATCACCGGGTTACTATCCGGAGAATTTGAAGGCAGATTTGATAGAGGAATTGTTGTAAAGGGAATGATTCCCGGATTTAATATTACTTCTATAGAGCAATTTGCCGGGAAAAAAATTTGTTATTCAGATAAAAGAGGCCCATTATTTCCCAGTATGGAAGATAAGAAAGATATTGAAGTTAATGAAATAATTCAATTTCAGTAATATTCTATTTTTTTCCAAAACATATTTAAAATAGTTATTTTTATAATAATTAAAAGGGGGTGAATAATGAGAAAACTGCTGATTAGTATAGCTTTGTTTATTTTAATAGCGGGAAATTCCTATGCTGTATTTACATACTCAGATCTAACTGATTTTAAAGAGCTGCCTATTGTCGGCGTAGCTCCTGAAAACGAGCAGGGAGTTATAGGCAAATTAAGGATTTATTTAATTAAAAATGGTTCGGGAATTGTTTATTTTGACAGTAATTACGATATTGACTTCGCAACCAGGGCATCAATTATAAACACGGTTAAAGCAGCTGAAACCTATTATGGAGTTCAGGATTCAGAATATGATTATTTTGTGCAGTTTGATATTCCGGCATATAAAATTTCAGGTGAGAGCTCAAATGCTGCTGTTTTTATTCTTGTTGCAGCGCTGCATAATAAAAAATATCTTAAAGAGGATATTTTGATCACAGGATATCCTGATGAGAATCTTGATTTAAAAGGAGCAGGGGGCATCCTGAAAAAAATACAGGCTGCAAATCTTAATAATTTTGAATACATGCTTATCCCCGAGACAAAACTCAGGCTTTATTTTAAGAGAGCCCAGACTACGTCTTTTTCAGATAATTTTTCCCCGCATGAAAATTACTTCATTATAAAAGAAATAGGTTTTGGCGAGTATTTTAAAGATAAACTCAATGTTGATTTGATTGAAATAAATAATATGCAGGAAGCATTGGATTATTTTTTTGAATGGAATGAACCAGTCAACTCTGATTAATATTGGAATTTTATTTGTCTTTATCGGAATTTTAATAATTACAATTGGCTCTGCTTTTGTAAGAGGTGCCAATACTAAAGAGTCCGATTTCAAGTTTTCATTTTTCGGCTTAATCGGCCCGATACCTGTCGGGTTTTCAAATGATAAAAAACTGTTCTTTTTTTCTGTTTTTTTAACAGTAATTATCATGCTCTTATTTTTATTTTACCATTTTTTTAAACATACATAAGAGAAAAAAATTTAAATGAACTTTATTTTAACATAATTTAATAGGGGGTTGATTATGGCATGGAAAAAGGTTATAGATACTAAAGAGTTAATTGTATTTGAAAAAAAATTCAAAAAGCATAAACTAAAGATTGAAGCCAGGCTGAATAATAATAAAAAGTGGGAAGTGTATAAATCCTCTCTCCATCATAACAGTTCTTCACTGATAAGCCAGGATGTTCTGAATTCCAGGCAGGATGTGCTTAACTTAATCAAAAAGAAAAACACATTATCAAAAAAAATCAGGACCAAATTTAATTTAAACCTGAGGAGAATATACAAGGAAGAATATTTTGAAAAATGGTCTTTTACAATAGACGATGACCAGAAAGAAAATGTCTTATTTCTTAGATTTGGCGAAGAGATTGCTGTTGATGTAGTCCTGCATGAGACTTTCAAGAGAATTGAAAATTTGATTCTGAAAAAAATCAGCAATACTCTTGGCTTCAGGGATTTAAATGATTCTTTTGAATATAATGTTTATTATTTCAGTTCCTGTTCAACTATTAATAAAAAAGACCAAAAGCCGCATGCAGAGATTGTATTCGGGAAGATTGAGTTCGGTTTCAGAGAAGACTAACCTGATTTTTCTTTTTTTCTTATGATTTTTTTTATTTTTTTCCAGACCGGACCGAAATACATTATTGAGAGGAAAACCCCGCAGGTTATAATAAAAGTATCATAGCTTATCCTGTGCCAGTAATCACATTCCTTAAGATATGTCCCGCATGTTAGCAACAGCCCGAATTCATCAAGTATCATTCCTAACCCAAGGCCGAACATGACAGCACTGATTCTCAGCAGTGAAATCTTATTTGAAACTAGTGCAGTCCAGGCTGATATACAGACTAAGAATATTCCATAATAATAATGGTGGATGTGATATTCTTTTATGAATAGGCTTACTCCTGGAAACAGGGTTACCAGCAGTCTTGATATAAAAAATGAGACAATCATAGAAGTAAAAACAAAAAAAGGAGTAACTTTGTTTCTTCTTATAATATCTTCATGCAATAAGCTTTTTAAATCCCTTATTAATTTTAGCATTATTATGCCTGCACTGCATTAAGAACCCCTTCCTGTCCAGGTCGTGACGTGACTTTTGCATTGCCTTTATCTGTTTTAAGAATTGTTCCTTTTGTAATAATATTCCTTCTTACATAATGTCGGTTCGCAGGATTTTCCAGAACACGCTCGATTTTTGCTTTTACATATTTTTTTTCTTTTGTAAGATATAGGTTTACTGTGTCTGACCTGAGAAGCTTTATCTTTGTATTGCCTCCCCTAACCCTAACTTTTTTAGTTGCTTTTTCACCTATTTTTGTAAGAGTCGGATCTCTGCCAAGAGCATGTTTTTTCTTTTTGACAGTGAATTTTAGTTTACCGCCAGATGGTTTACATTTGGATCTTTGCTGATTAAGTACCATTTATCTCACCGGATGACTTATTCAGAAAAATATATGCTTTATAAAGTTTTCTTTTAAATCAGGCTAATACTTTAAATCTAATTTTTAAGTTTTACGAAACATTTTTAAAATAAAATAGAAAGCTTTAAATATCAGTTTCATGTCCAATTTAAAAAGTTATCGTTTTTAGGTGGTGGTTTTAATGAGGGATTATGTTAAAAAATGCCCTGAATGCGGCGGCATAAACTTATTCTGGAACAAGGAAAAGGGAGAAGTAATCTGTAAAGACTGCGGCTTGGTTGTTGAAGACAAGATGATTGATTTTGGCCAGGAATGGCGTGAATTTGACCCGGAAAGCGCTGAAAAAAGAAGAAGAACAGGCGCGCCGATAACCTATACCCAGTATGACCAGGGTCTCGGCACTGAAGTCGGCAGGAAAGCTGACCTTTACGGCCTGGAAAAAAAGTCAAAAAATAAGTTTTTCAGATTAAGGAAATGGCAGTACAGGATTTCAACTGCAATTGAAAGGAATCTGAAGCTTGCTTTAGCTGAACTAAAAAGGGTTTCTTCATTTTTAAAACTTCCTAAATCCGTTGAAGAGGAAGCTGCCCGTATATATACTCTGGCGGTTCAGAGGGGCTTAGTTCGCGGAAGGTCAATGGAATCTGTTGTTGCAGGTGCATTGTACGCTGCATGCAGAAGGCATGAAGTGCCCAGGACATTAGAAGAGTTAAGCGAAGCCTCTGGCATTGAGAAAAAAGAAGTCGGCCGTACATACAGGTTTATTACAAGGGAATTAAGCATAACTATCCTGCCGAGCAATCCGGGAGATTATATCCCTAGATTTGCGTCATCCCTTAAATTATCCGCTAAAACCCAGTCAAAATCCGTAGAAATAATTGAGATGGCGCAGGGTGCTGAGCTTACTTCAGGTAGAGGCCCGACAGGAATAGCATCCGCTGCCTTATATGTCGCAGCACTGATTAATGGTGAGAAACGAACTCAGAGAGAAGTTGCAGATGTTGCAGGCGTAACTGAAGTTACTATAAGAAACAGATATAAGGAATTATTAGATAAGCTTGGCCTTGAGAAAGACATCAAGAAGTTAAAGAAGAAGATTAAATAACTGGTTTTTTTAGATTAATAATTCTATTTTTTATTAATTTTTTATTAAGAGTATTTAGGATATTGAAGCATTAAAAACATTGTTTCTACTTAATAGTAATTAAAATATAGAAAGATTTAAATAGTAGAGGATATTATTGAATAATAAATTAATGATTTTCGAGGTGAAAAAATGCAAACAAATGCATCATGGAATCAAATTATTGGAAAACCATTTGTACCAACTATTTATGTAGCTACCACAGAAGGAGTTTATACATTAATGGATCAGGGTACTGGAGATAACTTTGACTTAAAAGTTCAAGGAAGACCAAAACCTACACTTGAATCTGCACTTGGTTCAACAAATAGTGACAGCGAATTTCTTTATACAAGAACAATTGATTTCAACATGAGTAATAGAGGAATAATTGCTGGGAATACACTTTTTCATCAAATTGCCTCTGCTTTGGCTTATGCAACAATTTGTGATAGAGAAAATGCAATAGATTATGTTGTATTAAGAGCTGCAGATGAATCTCTTTTAAGAAATGCTGAATTAATTAGTGCACTTGGACAAGGTAATGATCTAAAGATCGCCAAGAGTTCGTCAAGTCTGAAAGACTTGATGGTGAATTGGCGTAGAAAAACCGATAGGTTTTTCTCAAAGAAGTA
>JAFGLI010000010.1 GCA_016928115.1 Candidatus Woesearchaeota archaeon
CGTTTTAAATTTAATATAGTATTTTTGAAATATTATTGGGAGGTAAATAAAATGATAAGTCTGTTGTGTTTTAAATTTAATATAGTATTTTTGAAATCAATACACTGTACAAACAAAGGTGAATGGTATTTTGGTTTTAAATTTAATATAGTATTTTTGAAATCAAGGATGGGAGTTTAAGAAATGGTTTACAGGAAAGTTTTAAATTTAATATAGTATTTTTGAAATAATCTTGATTCTAATGTATGCTCAAAAGCAAGATTGGTTTTAAATTTAATATAGTATTTTTGAAATAAGGATACTCTTGTGATTGTCCTTTTGGAAGTCTCGTTTTAAATTTAATATAGTATTTTTGAAATCACTTTCGATAGTTATTATCATTTAATTCCATTAGGTTTTAAATTTAATATAGTATTTTTGAAATAGTGTAACAAAGTTTCCTTCTTTTGGCAATATATCTAGTTTTAAATTTAATATAGTATTTTTGAAATGTTAAACCCCGCCCAGTAGATTTGGGACGGAATTGGTTTTAAATTTAATATAGTATTTTTGAAATTTTCATTTTACAGATGGAGATAAAACTGATACTTGTGTTTTAAATTTAATATAGTATTTTTGAAATATGTTACAATTGGAGCAAGAAATCTAAGAGGAAGTAGTTTTAAATTTAATATAGTATTTTTGAAATAGTATAAACCAACTACTGCAGAAGAAGAAAATGAAGTTTTAAATTTAATATAGTATTTTTGAAATAATACATATAGGATATGAAATTTGGTTCAAAAGCATAGTTTTAAATTTAATATAGTATTTTTGAAATAAGATTGTTCAAAATATGAAGGAAATAGAGAAGAAGTTTTAAATTTAATATAGTATTTTTGAAATCGCTATCAAGCCCATTACGGTATTGGATTTCTCCTCCCAGTTTTAAATTTAATATAGTATTTTTGAAATATTTTAAAATAAAAACCTCATTCCCTGCTAATAATCTTATCATTATTATTAAAAGGCATATAATTACCCAATCTTGTTTTAACTATTTTATCTAATTGATAAATTTCCATAAGTTCAAGAACTTTTTCTTCTACTTCTCCATTTAAAACATCTTTCTTTATATCATCTAAAGTTTTAACTTTTCCAAAATAATATATTCCTGAATAATTTCTTCTTTCACCAAAAAGTTTCTCATCTCCAGTATCCGCAACAGTTCTGTCAAAAAACCTATAACCAAAACAATCTTTAGGTAAATTGATTTTGGAAGGATCTCTGTTTTTAACTTCAACAACTAATGTTTCACACATCTGAGGTCCTGGCGATATATATTCAACACAATGTTTATCCATTTTATTATAATAATATAAATATAGATTATATAAAAAATTTACTGAAAAATATTTCCAATTCTATCGGAAGATCATAGGACAACCACGAGTAAAGATTATAAATAAAAATCTTTTTTCTAAATATATGCTAAAACAATTAAAAAAACAAAATATTTATATACTATCTGATATTTATATCTATCAAATGATAGAAAAAACTACCACAAACAAAATATTAGAGTTTTTCTTTGATAATCCAACAACTGAATTTTATATAAGAGAGATATGCAGAAAAACCAATATTTCCATACCCTCAGTAATATCTGGTGTAAAAAAACTAAAGAAAAATAATATTTTAACCGTAAAAAAAACCAAGGCAATAAAACTAGTAAAAGCAAATATAGAAAACAAAAAATTCATAGAACTAAAAAGAATAAATAATCTTTTAAAACTACAGGATTCAGGATTTTTAGACTTTTTAAAAAATAATTTTAATGAAACAATTGTATTATTCGGCTCTTATTCAAAAGGAGAAGATACAGAAAGATCTGATATAGATATTGCAATAATAAACTCAGAATACAAAAACTTAGACTTAACTAAATTTGAAAAAAAATTAAACAGGAACATAAACTTACATTTTGTAGAATACAAAACTATGAAAGAAGATTTTTATAATTCTTTATGCAACGGAATAGTTCTGAATGGGTATTTATCTAAAAATGGTTGATTTTAAATATTATTTAAACAGGAGGGATGTAAAAAAACAGGGAAAAGACAGAAACCTCTCTAAATCATTGCTTAACTCAGCTTTAGAAAGATTAAAACATGCTCAAAACACAAAAGAAATCAAATCCGAAGCAAAATATATCATCGAAGACTGTTATGATGCTATTAGAGAAGCAGCTGATTCTGTTTTAATAAAAGAAGGCTTTAAGTCTTATTCACATAAAGCGACTTTCATTTTCTTAAAAGAAAATAAAATCTTTAATGAAGAAGATTATATGAAAGCAGATAAACTAAGAGACATAAGAAACGGCATAAAGTATTATGCACAGGAAATATCTTTAAAACAAGCAATAGAAGCTAAAAAAACAGCAAATAAATTGATTAAAAAACTACATCAAAAAATAAAACAATAAAAAATCAAATCAGCCTTTCTAAAGACTTCTTGCCAAAAGCACAGGGGCTTCCCCTGCACTCAATATTAGGAAATGTGCATCTTGGGCCATTAGCATAATCAACTAATTCATTATACACCGCTTCATTGTTGTCCTTTGCTGCTTTAATGTATTCATCTAAAGTCTTCTTGGTCTGGTCCATTATTTCCCATTGTGCATGCCCGCACAGCCTCTCATGCATCTTGGTTATGAAATCCGCATACTTTCCGGACTCATGGATATTTATCAGCATACCCTGCGGATAATCATAATCTGCAACAGAACACATATCTTTATTCCATTCTTCAGTAATTTTTTCATCTCCATTAAAAATCTCAGGCATAAAAAAACCCTGCAGTTCATCATCTCCGATAAGCCTCATTTCATAAGATATAGTCCTGTGCCTGTGCAGTTGTGCAAGGCAGGCAAAAGAAACATTATAATTAGTTGAATAATTCTCCCCAAACTCCTCTTTAAAGTCTTTTCTTTTGGCAAAAAAACTAAGATGCCTGTCATTCCTGCTCCTGAGATTATCAACATAAAATGATTTTAGAATTTCATTGAACTCTGACATAAAATCCTTAACTCCTTCATAAAACTTTGAATTTTCCACAGAATTCTCAATAAACTCTTCAAAATAATGCATAATATAATTAAGCTGCCTGAAAGATAAAGTATGAACCATCTTGGTTGGTGTGAAAACAGAAGTCATATACCTTGCATTCTCCTGGGCAAGTTTCTTAATCTTTAGTTCATCCAGTTTTTTTCCATATTTCGCGCCTATTTTTTTCTCCAGTATCGTCATCCATTTATTATACAACTCTTTCTGATGGAGTACCGGCTCCATCTGTGTATATCTTGCAGATTTCTCAGAAGTTGTATAATCTCTTTCATTATTAAGAATCATTGCTCCTATTTTAGGGATTCCGTCAATATAAAAATTAAGGTGGACATGGTCGTAAACACTATGATGTCCGCTCTTCAAAGTTCCTTCTATCAGCTTCTTTTTATCTTCTTTAACCAAAGTGTCAAAGTCCTTCTCAGAATAACAAACTCTTGCTGCTGCAGCAGAAAAATCCAGGATATCTTTTTTCTCTGTTAGATTATTTGTAGACCCTTCTAATTTAATTTTCATTTTATCACTTTTTAATAAATAATTATATATAAACATTTCTATTAACTGAAAAATTTATAATAAAAAATAAAACAACACAGGCAACAACAAACAACCCATTGAATGTATTCTTCTGGTTTTTATTAATGCAGGCAGCATTCCTATGAATGAAGAAACTGTTAAAACAATTAAACCTTGTAAGCCTGTAAGAAAAATAACCAATAATATAATCAAGGATATTACAAAAACAGTTATTTTCTGATAATTCATTTTATTCAGTAAAGAAGTAAATCTTTTTCCTATGAATAATGTTAAAAACACTCCGACAGAGCCTGCTATAACAACAGAAGACAACATGATCATTAAAAAAGAGATATTTAATTCGGGCAGTAATTCCTGAACTGTAATCACAGCACCGTTTCTTGCCTTATCCAGAACCCAGAAAGTAACCAATGAAAAAATAAAATTAAATGTATTGATTGAACCAATTAAAACCATAAAGCCGTGGTCTTTCAGATTCCTGGTTATCTGCATGGCCAATAAGGCAGCAATCCCCGAGCCTATTCCTGGAAAGACAGCTGTAAGAAAACCTGAAAATGATCCTGAAGACAAAGCCTGAACTGTCCTTTTCTTATCCAGCTCTATTTTATCACTGAACTTCTGCTCGGGAATCTTCTCTTTCCTGTTAAGGCTTATTGCCAAAGTAGAAATTCCAAACAATCCTGAAAGCATAGGAAACAAGGGATTGGTTAAAGAAGGCAGATTAAAGACAATTATTCCCAGAACACCCGACAATGAAAAAATAAACAAAGCCCATAATTTTTTTCTGTCCTGAATTAGCATAAACAAGACAACCATTATAAGCAAAAAGCCAATATAATTCTCAATTAAAGGATAAACATGCCTCACAATAAGAATGCCCGGAAAAAACAATACTATTGAAAACAGCAAAGCACCATAAGAGCCGATCAGGGTTAATTTCAAAGCCATCATCCCATTACCCTGCAAGACATACCTATGCCCGGGCAAAACCCCCAGGGCCTGTGCCTCATCAGGAGCACCCAGAAAAATAGAGGGAATGGAATCAAGAAATGTATGGGTTACTGCCATTGAAACTATAAAAATAACCACAGATATCAAAGGAAACCTCAATAACAAAACAGAAGAATAACTCAAAACCAGGACAGATATTAAATTAATGTGTATTCCTGGGATTAAGCCTGTAAATATACCTATAATTATACCAAGCACTATTGATGATATTATTACCAAAAACATATTTTATTGTTTTCATAAGTTTAAATAAGGATTTCCCTGAAAAAACCAGAAGATTTTCAATAGGACTGAATATTATTTAATCTATTAAATAGTAGTAAAAAAAGAAATATTTATAAATAACATTCATTTACTGGTTTTTATATTTACATTGGGGGTAGTTAAAACGGGATATATTGATTTTGCATTAAATGTTATAAAAGAGATAAGTTCTACTGAGCCTGTTTTATTTCAAAGAGATGGTTCATTATATGTTGCTTCTGAAAAAGGATTTGGCCAAATTACATATGTTTTACATACACTACCTGAAAATGTAGAGAAAAGAAGACAACCGCTGGAGATTGCAGAATCAGAAAATGCTATTCACAGATGGTATAAGGACGGATACCATGAAAAACCTGCTTTTAAGAAAAGCGAGAAACCTTATTTAGAGAAAATCTGTTGTGGTCCGGATGGCAAATCATTTTCTCTTGAGGAAATTACTAAAAACGCCCAAGAATTAGCAAAATTAAAAGATGATGGAAAGATCCGTATGGTACTAAAAGGTAATTGTTACCGAGCTCACAAGTATGGATATTACGGCAAATATGTTACAAAGTTTTCGGCTAGAGCAGCAAGAGTAATGGATAAAAAAAAATATTTGGGGATTATTAGAGATAAAGAAAAAAAAATCCTTAATAAGCTAGAGGAGTATTATAATATTCCTGATTGTGTTATTCTCACTCCATATATAATGGTTAGTGTACCAAGAGGAGGACTTTTAAATATATCTGGAACTCTTAATAACCTTAATTCCTGGACAAAAACATCAAGACTAGAGCCATATTATGGCAGGGGGAGTATTTTACGTTCTCGTAAAGTAAACATTTACACTGAATCTCCTTTTGGGGTTAATGCTTATTTAAACACACAATTTTTCAATGCCTCTAATACTCAAACATTTGAGAAAAAAAGCCAAGATATTATGGAGAGGACTGAAAAAGAATTATCTGTTGTAAAATCAAATCTGGATTTAATAAGTGAATATGTTGAAAGGCTTAATAAAACACATAATAACTTATGTGCCAAACATATTAAATATAAAAAAGAACATTGGAACTAAATTATAAATCCTTTTTTTCTTTAACAAACCCAATTTTTCACAAACAGATAGATTTTAATATAAGATTATTAATATATTCAGGATTTTACAATGAAACGAAAAATACAAAACCAGATTGAATTCAAGGATATGTTCAAAAGGATAAACAACAGGAACCTTATAAGGTGGATGGACAATCTTACCTTTTTCAAGATTCTTATTATATTAACAATAGTTATAATTATTTTCGGCGTTACTTATATAATATTCAGCAACAACAGTTCTTTCCTACTGAATAACCAGGAAGGCAAGCATGTTTCAGGAATAAAAGACTCTATTTACTTCAGCTTTGTAGCTGCAACAACAACGGGCTTCGGGGATATAATACCTATGGGCATGTTCAAGTTCATAGCAATAATCGAGGTCATTTTCGGGCTTTTGCTTATTGCTTTTGTAACATCAAAGCTTGTTTCAATAAAGCAGGATGTCATACTTAGCGAGGTCTATGAGCTGTCATTCAATGAAAAAATAAACAGGATAAGGTCATCTTTATTGCTGTTCAGGCAGAATATTGACCGGATAATGGGCAAGATAGAGGAAAACTCAATTAAAAAGAGGGAAATCAACAATATCCATATCCATATCTCATCACTTGAAGATGTCATAAGCGACCTGATACATATTATTGTCAAGCAGAAAAGGGATAAAAGCAGCACTTATTTCATAAAATCCATTGATTCAGTAAATACTGAGCTTATCCTGAATAGCATAATTACCTCTTTTGAGAAATTATATGACCTGATATTCCTCATGGCCCAGAACAAGACAGAGTGGAAAACTGACATTAACATTCTTATACTGAATAAATGCCTGAATATGAATGAAACCCTTTTTAACCAGTTAATATCCTCTAATATCATCATAAAGGAAAAACTAAATGACATCATATCACAGAAAAACAAGATTGTAAGTCTCATTAAGAGTGAAATTGAGCAAAAGCAGAACTGAAACTGTTCCCAGGACAACAAATAATTGCAAATATTTAAATAATAATTTATTCTTACCGTATAATGACAAAAACAGAAGAACATTATCTTTATAAAAAAACATTGGAAAAATATTTTGATTTAAATAAATACAAAATCAAAGAAAACCCTTCTATTTTGAATATAGGCTGTGGCAAAGGATGGGATATGAAAGCCCAGAAAGAACATTTAAAAGCAAAAACAATTCTCGGAATTGATGATAACATAAAATCAATAGAAAAAGCAAAAAAATCATTTTCTAAAAAAGAAGAATTTCATTTTGAAACAGAAAATGCCTTATTTCTAAATTATTTTATAATGATGGACTTTGACATAATATTCTGCTCTCATCCCGAAGTCTGGCATAGAAATAATGTATGGAAAGAAATATTTGAAAAAGCATCTCTAAAACTAAAAGAAAATGGTTATATGATTTCCACTTTTTATACTGAGAAAGAAATGAATATCACAAAAGAAATTTTAGAAGGATTAGACTATGAAATAAAAACTGCTGAGAAAAACCCTTATTCTGTAAAAATACCTGGATACAAATTTAAAAGGCACGACTATATTTTAGTAGCAGAAAAGAATCAAATATAAACTCCAACTTCTTCTGATAAATTTTTCTTTTGAAGTTTTATTGATGAATCATGAATTTTTTTTATGATTAGATTTTATCTCAAAATAATTCTTAAATTCTTCATGACAAATATAGTTTTCATCATATTTATATTCAGAAGCCTCTCTGGGTTCATAAAAAACCAAATAAGCTAATAGATGGTCATTTTTTATTTCTATCATATTTCTATGATTTTTAAAATCCCATATCAAATGCGGATTTTTGCTTGAAGGCTTAAAGTCGGGAAATGGATTATGTTCATTATCAATAAGTTTAATCTCATTTGAACCATTTGAATTGAGGTCATAAGAAGATTTAAAACCATATTTTTTTTCTAAACCATAGATAAAATCCTCAAGTCTGGATTTTGTTTCTGGATTATCTATAATATTCATTCCAAGAGCAAGCTCAACTTCCATTTGACTAAATGACTTAACATCTTCGCATACTTTAACATAAGCAGGAATCTGCTTAAATAAGAAAGCACTATAAAATACATTAAAATCCTCTAAACTGGTATTTATTTTCTTAAAAAACTCTCCAGGCCCCATTATACTAAAAAATAAACAAAAAATATTTAAAACTATCGGTTTTGTCTTATCTCGTCTATAATTATTTCTTTTTCTCCATTATATTCATCCACTGTACCCGTAATCTCAGCAAAGGTATTTTCTTTTAAACTAATATTGTCAAATATAATTCCTGTTATGGTGCATTCCTGAGATATCTCAATAAAGGTAGTTTCTCCAATATTGCTAACCTTCACTATTCTTCCCTGAATCCTTACTTTTTCATCTATCTTATCATCAATCTCATTTATATTAACCAATTCTATTTCAGAAAAATGTAAAATCAAAAACAAGACTATTATTCCGATTAAAGAACTAAATAATGCTATTTTCAATAATATATTATCATCCATAATAAAAAAATAAAATTATAATTAATAAAATTTAAACAGAAAAAAACGGAAATTTTACAATTATAGAACATATTATAAAAAGAAAAGATTTATAAGTAATAAAATACTTATATAAGTAAAATGTTACTAAATAACAAAAGAATAAAAACAATTGAGCCTTTTTTAAAAAACTATAATATAAAATTAACAGGAAGTGAAATAGCAAAAAAGCAAGATTTAAACCAAAAGTCTGTTTCTTTGTTCTTGAGAGAATTAGAGAAGAATAACATACTAAAAAAAACCACACAAGGAAAAAACAAGTTATATTGTCTAAACATTGAAGATATTATGATAACAAAGAGTTTTATTTCTGCTGTTGAGAATATAAGAACCATGAATTTTTACAAAGAAAAACCTTTGATAAAAGAAATATGTAAAAAAATAAAAAAATACAATAAAGGAATAATGTTGATTTTCGGTAGTTATGCAAAAAGAAAAGAAAAAGAAGATTCTGATCTGGATGTCTTAATAGCAGGAAAATACAATAAAAAACAGATTAAAAAAATATCAAAGATTTACCAAATTGAAATAAATGTAAAAAACTATTCTCCGGAAGATTTCTGTAAATTACTAAAGGAATCCGATTTTTTAGCAGAAGAAGTTATAAAAGACCATATTATTGTCAATAATACCGACGGATTTATATCTGTATTATTGGAATGTAAATATGAAAAAGATTCACTGGTGCCTGAAAATAAAAAAAGGTCTGGAAATAACAGAGCCCAATATTAATCTTAGTAAAGCCTATTTAAAAAAAGCAGAAGACAGCCTTGAAGTCCTTAGTGAGATCAAAGATGAATCATGGAAAATATCTGTAGGTTATTATGTTATGTATTTCTCATTATATTCCATCTTAATGAAAATCGGGGTTAAGTCAGAAAATCATTCCTGCACAATAGAATTTATGAAGAAATTATTATCTGAATATTTCTCAGAAAAAGAGGCAGATTTCCTAGACAGCTCTAAAAATACGAGAATTGACGCCCAGTACCACACAAAGAAAATCCCTGTAAAACAATATAAAGAAATCACTAAAAGAGCTCCGGGATTTTTTATAAAATGCAAGGAAACCTTGAATAGACTAACAGAAGAAGAAATTAAAAAAATAAGAAAAAACCTAAAACAACAAAATATATAAAATTATATTATTTTTTATATTTAAAATGGCAATCTGTTTAGGAATAGAAAGCACTGCACACACTTTTGGCGTGGGTATTGTGGAAGACGGCAAGGTAATAGTTAATATCATAGATTCTTATAAGACAAAAAAAGGGGGAATGATTCCTTTTAAAGTAGCAGACCATCATGTTGATATGTGCGACAAAGTCATAAAAAAAGCATTAAACAAAGCAAAAATAAAATTAAAAGATATTGATATTATTGCATATTCGCAAGGACCTGGTATAGGGCATTGTCTGAGGATAGGGGCGCAGGCAGCAAGAACCTTAAGCCTGAAATTAAAAAAGCCCATTGTCCCTGTAAACCACTGCATAGCTCATCTGGAGATTGGCTCTCTGGAAAAGGCAAAAGACCCTGTTTTATTATATGCTTCAGGGGCAAACACACAGATAATAGCTTATGAAGCAGGAAAATACAGGATTTTCGGTGAAACTCTGGATATGGGTGTTGGTAATTTTCTGGACTCTTTTGCAAGAGACCTGAAAATAGGCTTTCCCGGCGGTCCTGTAATAGAAAAACTCGCAAAAAAGGGGAAAAAATACATAGAAGTTCCTTATTCTGTAAAAGGAATGGATGTTTCATTTTCTGGTTTATACACTAACTTAAAACATAAAATTAACAAATACAAAAAAGAAGACCTATGTTATTCAACCCAGGAAACCATTTTTGCTATGCTGATAGAAGTAAGTGAAAGGGCAATGGCCCATCTGGGCAAAAAAGAATTATTGCTTGGTGGGGGAGTTGCATGCAACTCAAGGCTTCAGGAAATGTGCAGGATAATGTGCAAAGAAAGAAAAGCCAAATGCTTTATACCAAAAAAGGAATTCTTAATAGATAATGGAGCTATGATAGCACATTTAGGCTTAAAAAAATACAAAGCAAATCCTAAGAAGAATACAATTTCTATAGAAAAATCTGTAATAAAACCTTATGAGAGAACTGATGATGTTATTGTGAACTGGAGATAAAATTATTTTAGTTTCTCATATATTTTGTTCTCTAAATCTTTTGATTTAGATTTAAAAAGCGGATTAAGGGGATATATCTCCACTCTTTTGTTATTATATTTTATTCTAATTAAAGGATAATCTCCGGAAGGAAGATATGATTTAATCTCGATTATATTTTGATTCTTTTTATTAATTTCAAATTTCAGTTTCCATGATACAGGAATACTCTGATCTATAATATTTTCTATAGTAGAAGAATTTAATAAATATCCATCCAACCCCACAATATTATTTCCTAGTTTATAACTCATTTAAAATTATTTAAAAAAATACTTATTTAAATTTTTTCATTGAACAAAAAAACATTTATACTAATTCATATATTTATTTTAAAGGTGAGTTAAAATATTTGATTCAACAATTTCCCAAATTGCACTAGGCCTGATTTCTTTAATAGTTTTGGTAATAAGCGCAAGATTTGTTGTTAAGAAACTGGTTTTATTGGCTAATTACTACAATATCTCAACCACATTTATGGGATTGACTGTACTGTCAATAGGAACAAGCATTCCTGAGATAAGCTCACACATTATTGCCTCTCTAGGAATTTTAACTAATAAATTGGATTATAATATCATATCAAGCACCGTTCTTGGAGCCAACATAGGCTCAGATATTATCCAGCAGACTTTTATTCTCGGCTTGGTTATATTAATATGCGGAGGCTTAACATTCAGCAAACATTTTCTGAAAAAAGATTTCTCTATTATGATAGGAACTGCTTTATTAACTTTAATTCTTGGTCTGGATGGCACCATATCAAGGCTGGATGGTATTTTACTTTTTACAGTATTTGTCTGGTTTATCTATTCATTATACAAAGATGAAAGGAAAACAATGATAGAAAAAGAAAAGATAAACAAAAAGCCTCGGGTTGAAATATTAAGCACTGCAGGATGGCTGATTTTACTTATCATTGCAAGCACAATAGCACTAAAGGTTATAGAATCATTTGTAAAAAGTACTAGTTTAAGCGGCTCTATGGTGGGTGTTTTCACCCTGGGCATAGCATCAGCACTGCCTGAATTCTTTACGGCCATAGAGGGATTGAAGCAAAAAGCAAGAGGCATATCAATAGGAACTTTAATAGGAAGCAACATAACAAACCCATTAGTTGCCATAGGCCTTGGAGGGATGCTTTCAACTTATTATGTTCCAAAACCTTTGGTACAATGGGACCTGCCTATGGCCACAATAACAGCAGCCTTATTACTTATGTGGATAATAAAGCACAAAGGAAAAGCAAATAAAGGAGTTGCTGTTTATCTTATGTTATTGTACTTTGCCTATATTTTTGTAAGAATAAGATATTTCGGCATTGATTAAAAAAATACATTTTTAAATTCTGAATAAATAAAAATAAAAAATGCTGAATAAAAAACAAATAAAAAAACTGATAGAAGATAATAAACTTATTGAAAATTATATAGACCTGGAAACACAATTAACACCAAATGGATTTGACTTTAGTGCTGAAAAGATATTCAGGATTAAAGGAAAAGGAAAACTGGATTTCTCAAATTCTGAAAGGGTCTTGCCTAAAGTTGAAGAAATAATTCCTGAAAACAGCTGGTGGTTTCTGGAAAAAGGAGCCTATAAAATAAGGACCAATGAAATCATAAACCTGCCCAATAACTTAATAGCTGTTTCATTTCCGAGAAGCTCTTTATTGAGGATGAATGCATTCACACAACACGGCGTATGGGATGCCGGCTTTAAAGGCAAAAGTGAGTTTATTCTCATAGTGGAGAATGAACAAGGAATTGAAATAAAGGAAAATGCAAGAATAAACCAGTTAATATTCGTACCTATAGATGAAAGCGAAGCTTATGACGGCATTTATAAGAATATAAAATAATAAATTTTTTAAATAATTTAATCTTAAAAATATCGGGGGAAAATGAACAAGATATACACTAAAGAGCAGCTGGAGCATTATTTCAATAAACTAATGAAAGAGCTAAAAAGAATCCCCACCCAGAAAGACATAAACAAAGCCTCAAGAGAAAAAACAAGGTTTCCTTCTTTATCAGTTTTCCTGAACAGGTTTGGCTCATGGGAAAAGGCTAAAAAATATTATGGGAAAGATTTTTTTAATAAGACCAAATGCAAAAATTGCGGTAATGAATTTGTCAGAGAAAGGAAAAACCAGAAATTCTGCTCAAAAAAATGCAGGGAAAACAGCCAGTTAAAAAAACATAAGTTAACATGGTATAAAGAGAATAAAATAAAAGATATTCTGGGCACTAAATGCAAGTTATGCAAATTTAATTATATTAAATTATGCAAAATAATACCTAAGAAATTCAATAAAAGAAAAACGATTTCTGAAAAAGATTTAGTTGATATGTATAACCAGTATAAAAAAGGAAATGATAAAAAGAAAAAAGAGATTAAGAAAAAACTAAAGGAAGATTATATTTTATTGTGCCCGAACCACTATGAATTATGGAAAAGGAATATTATTGAGATTTAGACAAGGGATTGTGCTTTAACATGAAATTTTTCTCATCTGGTATATATCCTTCAGGAACTCCTTTATTAAAATTGCAAATTGCATTCAAGTTAGATACCCCAACATAAACTTCTCTGTTATTTTTAGTTATTTTCTCTTTTATTATTAAATCATTCTCTTTAAGAAATTTATCATAAGATTCTTTATCATCAAATTTTTTTGTTTCTATAATTTTATCTTCTGGAATAGGTGTTTTTAATTTACCCCCTAAAGGGCTTTCTACAAAATGAATATAATAATTTCTTATCTTATCAGTCAAACCTTCTTTCACACCATTTAGTTTTAAAAGCCCTGAATGATAACCATCTGTTATTTTTTCATTTATTTTTGCCAACCCCAACATAATATCACCTGAAAATAATATTTATTCTGATGCTTCTTTTGTTATATCTTCTAAACTTTTTTCATATCTTTTAATTTTAGAGCTTTCTGCTCCTATAGCTCCAAATATCATTCCTGCCATACCTGTATAAAAAGGAACTGGTAAATGTGGTTCCTTAATCATTGGACTCGCATTAATTAATATTGATCCTCCCCACCCAATAACTTCTTCTATCCAACCACTTGATTGAATCCCCGAAGTTAATATATATTTTACAGCAACAATTGGGGCAATTGCTCCTGTGAAAGCTCCACTATAAATATATACTCTCTCTTTGGCATTGTAGCCCATACGTTTTAATTCTTCTTTTAGTGATAATCTCATATAAATCTAGAAATAAAGTATTATTTATAAACTTTTCTGTTATTTACTACTATTAAAAAGTAAATTAATTAAAACCAAATAAAAATCATTTCCTCTTAATCTTTTCAAGAATTTTTCTTTTTCCTTTCCAATCTAAAACTTCTTCAAGAACTTCTTCAATAGTCTCTACAGGAATTATTTTTATATTCTTTAATTTATCTTCATCAACAACTATGTCCTTCAGGTTTGACTTAGGGACAATGACTTTTTTTATACCTGCCTCGCATGCAGCCTCTATCTTGCTACTCACACCTCCAACAGGTAAAACCTCTCCTCTTACAGATAAAGAGCCTGTCAAAGCATATTCCTGTTTAACAGGAATGTTCTTTAAGGCTGATATTATTGCTGTTGCAACACCCACGCTGGCGGAATCCCCTTCCACACCTTCATAAGTCTGTAAAAACTGTATGTAAATATCATACTTTTCTTTTATGTCCTCGCCAAAGTATTTCTTTACAATAGCAGAAACATTCTTCACAGCTTCCTTGGCTATTTCCCCCAGCTTTCCTGTGGCAATTATTTCAGAAATCTCACCTCCTGGCGTGACTTCAGCTTCTAATGGCAGCATTATTCCTGAATAGCTTGTGCCTGAGCCCATTACAGCCAGCCCGTTTACTCTTCCTACTTTTTTTCCTTTTACTACAATAACATCATATTCTTTTTTCTGTTCTATATATTTGTCTGCAATCTGTTTTTCTAAAGTTCTGGCTAACTGCTTTGCCCTTATGACGTGCTCTTTTTTTACTATTTTATCATTATTTTCAACAGCTAAATCACCTGCAGCCCTTATCAGGCCGCCAAGCTCCCTGAAATGCAATGTCAGACTGTTCTTCCTGTTGGCTCTTTTCCTTGCCTCTTCAATAATATAATCAACTGCCCCCTTGTCAAAATGAGGTATTTTACCGTCTTTTTTTACTTCCTGTGCAACAAAAACCGCAACCCTGTTCCTGTTTTTTACATTGTCGGGAAAAGTCTTATTCATAAATATCTCATAGCCATAGCCCCTGATCCTTGACCTTAAAGCAGGATGCATGTTTTTTATGGTTTCAACATTGCCTGCAGCAACAAGAACAAAATTGCAAGGCACAGGCTCTGTTCTTACCATAGCTCCTGCTGACCTCTCAGACTGGCCTGTAATTGCATATTCTCCTTCCTGGATTGCAGTCAGTAATTCCTGCTGTGTGGAAGGCTTTAAGGTTGCAACCTCATCAATAAATAATACTCCCTGATGTGCCTTCTGAATCATGCCTGCAACAACCCTTTTATGGGCAGGAGTTCCTAAACCTCCGCTTTGAAAAGGGTCATGCAGAACATCTCCTAATAAAGCGCCTGCATGGGCACCTGTTGCATCATAAAAAGGCGCATGTTCCTTATTGTAATTATCCACGATTAACTTGGGTGCATTATCCTGGGCGCCTATTCTTTTTCCCAGATTCATGAAAAGTATAGCAGCAGCAAGGAATATCATTCCACCCAGAAAAAAGGCAGCGAACATAATATCTGACTTATATCTTTCCCTTACCCACCAAGGGATTATTAAAGCTGCAATTGCCAATATAAACATAATTATATTCTGTGCCTTAAACCCTCCGACATCAGTTGCTTTTGCCTTTGAGACTATCTTCCTTCCCTCTCCTCTTTTAACTGTCCTTATTAAGGGCTGATTTTCATCATCAGGATTAGAAAAAGAAAGTATATCCTTCAGGTTCTCTTCAGGCAATAATTCAGCCAGGGCTATTCCCAGCATAGATTTTCCTGTTCCGGGCTCTCCTATTAATAAAACATGCCTTCTTTGTTTGGCTGCTTTTTTTATTATCTTAACAGCCTCATCCTGGCCTATGACCTGGTCAACAATCCTGTCATAAGTCTTTATGTCTGCAGTGGTCTTAAATTCAAGAAGCTTATCTTCAGGAACATTATCAGAAGAATAAACTCCACTACCTCTTTTTTTAGTTTTCTTTTTGGCCATTTTATATAATAGAAAAAAGAAAAGATATTATTTAATAAAGTTTTTGATTTTGAAATTATATGGATGACAATAATCCTTTATATTTATTCAAAAAACCATATTTTTCTGCGACCACACCACCAAGAGCTACCCCGCAGGGAGTAGAAGAATACAACCTAAATATCCTGTCGTCATATCCACATTTCTGGATTATTTTTTCTAATCTGTTTTTTGCTTTAAAATGGTCTCTGATTACAAAACCACATCCTGCCAATGAAACAGCTCCAAGACCTGCCAAAAATCCATCATTAGAACAAATACCTGCCAAAGTCATCAAAGAATATCCTAAAGCTAATGGCTCAATATAAGGAGAAGTTAAATATATTTCTTTTAATTTTTCTTTTATCATATACAGAGAAAAAACATATTTATTTATAAATCTTTCTATTTTGTTATTACTCATTAGTAATATATTATAAATTCTTATTCTTAAATTTGCAGTAATCAACTATTTTGCAGTTATAACACTCAGGCTTTATTGGCTTGCATACTGTCTGCCCGTGATTAACCAATAACTCATTAAAAACCTGCCAGTATTTTTTAGGGACTATTTTCAATAATTCCTTTTCAGTTTCCTCTGGCTTTTTTGTATTAACAAGCTTTAACCTGTTGCTTATCCTATGCACGTGAGTATCCACGGGTATTGCATCTTTTCTATAAGCATAAACCAAAACACAATTAGCTGTTTTTCTTCCAACACCGGGCAATTCTAATAATTTATCCATATCCTTAGGAACTTTTCCATTATATTTTTCCAGAATAATCCGGGATGTTTTCTTTATATATTTAGCTTTTGTCTT
Source organism: Candidatus Woesearchaeota archaeon (assembly GCA_016928115.1). Classification (GTDB taxonomy): domain Archaea; phylum Nanobdellota; class Nanobdellia; order Woesearchaeales; family UBA9642; genus JAFGLI01. The sequence goes on from JAFGLI010000010.1 coordinate 16,815, forward strand.
GTAAAAACCAGATTGTTTTATTAGTTTTTCAATTTCTTTTAGAGAAGCATTTGCCATTTTTTCAACATTATCAAACTTTGAAAACAATTTTTTTGAAGCTTTTTCAGTCATTATGTCTCTGTTTCTCTGGCTTAATATTGTCCCTATAAGAATACGGAATGGAGAATCCTTTTTATGCACACTAAGATAAGGCATTCCTTTTAATTTTTTAAGAATTTCAACAATTTTCTCTGCCCTTTTGCTCTTTTCTTTCAGTGACTCCATAAAATAAAAAGAAATATAAATTGTTTTTAAAACTTATTATAAAACATGGGCAAAATCATAAACACAATAAAACACTGGTCAGGAAAATTCTTCAGGAAATTATTTAATCTGGATAGATATGTTTTTGAAAAAATAGTGTTGAAAAAAGATGTCATTGATGAAATAACAGAGTTTGCAAAAGATGCCTATCCTAAGGAATTTATTGGTTTCCTTTCAGGAAAAATAGAGGATAAAACCTTAGTTGTAGATGACTTAATTTATCAGATTTACCAGGCATCCCATAATTCAGCTTTCACAAAAATGAACCTGCCTATGCTAAATAATGTTTACGGAACAGTCCATTCGCATCCCTCGGGAAACAACAGGCCTTCAAGAGCAGACTTATTCTTCTTCAGAAAACACGGTGTTTTCCATATAATTATAGGAAGACCTTATAACATAGGAACCATGCAGGCCTATGATAAGAACGGCAGCAGAATAAAAATCTATGCTGAAAGATAAAAAGATTACAAGAGCAATATTTGAAACATTATTTTTAATTTTTGAATAATTTAATTACTATAATTTATTCTCCTAATCCTGTTCAAGGCATTCACACGTTTTTCAAATCCTTCAGAAGGAGGTTTATTCATTTGTTTAGAAAAATATTTATTTCCTATAGATTTCAAAAATTCCTCAAAATTTTCACCCAATTCAATCTGAAGAATATTTATAAGACTTTTATACATAGTATCTACAATTTGGTCTTTAATTATTTTTTCCTCTATTCCCCCCAAACCGGTTCCACTGTATTCTTCTAACTCCTTATTTATAATTTTTATATATTCTAAAAATGTGTCTTTTATTTGTTGAACTTCATAAGATTGTTTCACAAATTGCTTAATATATTTTTTACCATAATTTATGAAAATTTTTTTCTTTTTATTATTTATTTTCTTTTTTATTAATCTTTTTTCTTTATCCTCAAAAAAGTCCGTCTGTCTACCATATCTATCACAAGTCATACTATCACCAAAATTCCTTATTATATTAATAAATATAATCAATATACTTATAAATTTTTTTATTAGTGGAAATACAAAAAAATAGCCCCGGACAGATTCGAACTGTCGTCGCCAGGTCCAGAGCCTGAAATGCTTGGCCGCTACACTACGGGGCTAAAAATTTAATTATATTTCAGGGAAAAAGGGTTATATTTTTAAATCTTACAGTTTTTTCATGGTTTATGCAAATAGAATTCATTGAATCAAGGAGAAAAGAGCAGTATTCTTTACCTGATGAGTTTATTAAAAAACTGCCGAAAAAGATTGCATTATTCACCACAATAACATATATGGACTCTCTGGAAAACATAAAAAAACAATTAGAGAATGATGATAAAGAAGTATTGGTATTAAAGACAAAACACACCAAATACAAGGGACAATTGCTGGGATGCAATATTGAATCCTGGAATGGTGAGGATTTTGATGCATTTCTTTATGTTGGAGATGGAATGTTTCATCCAAAAGCATTATTATTAAAAAATGAAAAAAAGGTTTTTGTGTATAATCCTCTTACAGAAGAAACAAAAACTCTGACTGTAGAAGACACAGATAAATGGAGAAAACAGGAAAAATCTGCATATTCTGTATTCTTAACATCAAAAAAAATAGGTGTATTGATAACTACAAAATTCGGACAGGCTAATCTAAACAAAGCCAAAATGTTAAAAAAGCAGTTTCCTGAAAAGAAATTCTATTTTCTATTAGACAACACTTTTGACTATTCTGACATAGAAGACTTTAATTTTATAGAATGTTTTGTCAATACTGCATGCCCAAGAATAGCTTATGAAGATTTTGAAAAATTTGAAAAACCAGTAATAAATATAAATAATCTGTTAAAAGAATAATTAATCACCTTGCAGAATCAGCCTGCCTTTCTAACTCCATTTTCTTGCTTATTGCAGTTGAATTTGAGTTCATTTCATAAGTATCTATAATTTCCTCAGCCAAAGCCTGCTCTGCTGATTTCTTAGACTTAAACCTTCTTTGGTATGAGCCCTGGGCTATCATCCTTAAGACAAAATCTATCCTCCTTTGTGGAGCACATTCAACCGGCTTTGGATATCTTGCACCCCCATATGTTATTGTTGTAATCTCTTCTCTTGGGGCGCCATTCTCAACTGCCCTCACCAACACTTCAATAGGATTTTTGTTTAATTTTTTTTCTATAATCCCAAAAGCCTTTTCTACAATATTATATACTGTGGAAGCCTTTCCTGTAACAACACCGCTGCTAATCTTATGTTTCTTTCCCCTATGCCCCGGAACCATTAATTTATTGATTAATCTCTCAACTATAGAAATATGTGATTTATGAAACCTGTTTCCTGAGTAAGTGCCTCCTGTTTTAGGCACAATAACAGGCACTAAGCTTATATATTTTTTCAGACCCGGATCTTTCACATCTATTGCTGAAACATCCCATCTGCCCATTATTTTTGCCTTATTCTCCATTATTCTGAAAGAAATAACGGGCTATTTATAAATATTACTGTTAACTCTTTAACAAAAGATACAAATATTTTTAAATACTTTATTTTTCTAGAAATACATGGAGAAAAAACAGATAATACTTGACACTAATTTTTTACTGATACCCGAGCAGTTTAATGTGGATATTTTTAAAGAAATAGACAGGATAATAAATTATCCTTATGGATTATATATTGTCGAAGGCACAGAAAAGGAACTGGAAAAGATAAAAAAGGAGGGAAACCAGAAAGACAAAAGGGCTGTGAATATTGCATTAAAACTAATAGAACAGAAAAACTTAAAAACCCATCCTGATTCCGATAAGAAAACAGAGGATTCTGTTGATGATTTAATAGTGGAGAAAGCAAGGGATTATGTGGCAACCCAGGACAAAGAGCTGAAAAAAAGGCTGAAAAAGAAAAAAATAAGGATTATAACCTTAAAACAGAAAAAATATTTAAATATTGAATAAATATGGATGAATAAAATGTTTTACAAAATAAAAATAAAGGACCATGTAAGGATTCCGCCGCATTATTTCGGAGAAAATCTTAATGAAGCTGTAATAAAAGAAGCCAAAAATAAGTTCTCTGGACATATATCTAATGAACTTGGTTTAGTTATAGACGTATGTGATGTTGAGGATGTTGGAAAAGGAGTCATAATCCCTGGAGACGGAGGGTCATTTTACAAAACAACCCTGAAATTGCTGACATTCAAACCTGAAATGCAGGAAGTTGTTATGGGAACAATAAAAGATATAACTGATTTTGGCGCTTTTATTAATATAGGCCCTATAGACGGGATGATTCATATAAGCCAGACAATGGATGATTATGTATCATTTACCAAGGATAATGTACTGCAGGGAAAAGAAAAAAAAAGAACCCTGAAGATGGGAGATAAATGCAGAGCAAAAATAATTACTATTTCATATAAGGACATAACCAATCCAAAAATAGGACTGACAATGAGGCAAAAAGGGTTGGGAAAAGAAGAATGGAGTGAAGAGAAAAAAGAGAATACAAAAGAATCTGATAATAAAAAGAAGGAAAAAAAATAAGGAGGGGGTTAAAATAATAAAAATAGAAGAATGGATGTCAACTGATGTGAAAACAATCGGGCCTGAAGAAACCGTAAGCAAAGCAAGCCAGATTATGGCAGAAAATGATATTGGCTGCCTGCCTGTTGTGGAAAATGAAAAAATAATGGGCATTGTTACTGAAAGAGATATGGTTAAAAAAATTATTGCCCATCACAAAAATCCTGAAGAAATTAAGGTTAAAGAAATAATGAGCAAAAACCCAAAAACAATAGACATCAACACAACTTTTTTGGAAGTAAGCAAAATGATGACTGAAAATGTCTTCAGAAGAACAATAATCACAAAACAAGGAAAAATTGAAGGTATAATAACCTCGAAAGACATTGTAAGAATGCTGGCAACAGAATAATAATAGGTGTAAAAATGGTAAAGAAGAAAGCATGCAAAAAATGCAAGATATTCGTAAGCGGGGAATTATGCCCGATATGCAAGAAAAACTCATTCACAACAAGCTGGAAAGGCAGAATCCACATAGTAGACTCAGAAAAATCAAAGATAGCCAAACAAATAGGAATAGACAAAAGCGGCGAATATGCTATAAAAGTGAGGTAAAATATGAATATAGATATTAAGGAGAAGAACAAAAAACCATTGATGCAGAGGGAAGAATTCATAGGCAAAATCAGTTTTAAAGGACCAATGCCCTCAAGAACGGAACTAAAAAAAGAAATAGCCAAAAAGCTGAATAAGAAAGAAGAGCTTATTATTATAAGAAAAATCAATCCTTTTTACGGCAAGGAATCAGCAGATGTTTATGGTTTTGTATATAACAATAAAAAAGCATTGGAAGAGCTGGAAGAAGATTATATGAAAAAAAGGAACTCTGAGAAAAAAGAAGCAGAAGAAGGCTCTGAACAGAAAAAGCCTGAGGAAGAAAAACAACCAAAGAAGGCTGAAGAAAAACCTAATAAAGAAAAAGAATTTAAGGAAGAGCCAAAACCGGATGAGAAAGACAATGAACCTAAAGAAGAAACAGTAGAAAATAAGGATGAATAAAAATGATTACGGGAATAAAAAACAAAATATATGAAGGTATGGCTTCAACATTGGCCGCACTTACATTTGGAATGTTAAAGTCAAACCCAAATTGCACTGGCGAGTTTGTAGGTTATAATCTCTTCCCAGAAACTTATGATGTCGAGAAAGAGAAAAACGTTTATTGTATTGCTATCCATAGATATGGTGCTGGTGGTTTTAATATATGTAACGAAAATCCAATAACCACAGTAAGTAAAGCTTGGGAAATATATAAAAAAGAAGAAAGAGAAAATAAAAGAAGATCGGAAACAATATAAAAAATCAGTATTTTACATAAAATAAATGAATAATAAAAATGGCTGAAGAAAAACAAAAACCAAAGAAAAAAGGAAAAGTATACAAGATGAGCAATGTTTATGATATAGATGGAAACAGCATAAAAACAAAGAATAAAAAATGTCCTAAATGCAAGGTATTCATGGCAAACCACAATGACAGGTGGACCTGCGGCAAATGCGGCTATACTGAAATGAAATAATTCTTATGATTAATCCATAAAATCCTTCTAAAACCAAAACACTTAAAAAACAATAGCTTTTCAAGATAGAAAACGGGTTGTGATGCTTGTTTTTAATAAGGTGATAATATGGCAAAAAAAGCAAAAAAAGGCGATATTGTAAATATAGAATATGAAGGAAGCCTGGAAGACGGCACAGTATTTGACTCAACAGAAAAACATGGAAAACCTCTGGAGTTTGAAATAGGGTCTAAAAAAGTAATAAAAGGTTTTGAAGAAGCTGTTATGGATATGGAGAAAGGTGAAGAGAAGAAAATAACACTGAAACCAGAAGAAGCCTACGGCAATCCAAATCCTGATTTGATAAAAGAAATCCCAAGGGAAAAACTGCCCAAAGAGCAGGAGCCAAAAAAAGGCATGATTCTGGGGATGATGCTGCCTAACGGACATCAGATACCTGCAAGAATAACAAAAGTTGAAGAAGATAAAGTTACTATAGATCTAAATCATCCGCTGGCAGGAAAAACATTAAACTTCGATATTAAATTAGTGGATTTTTCTTAATATTTTATTTTTTATTGTTTTTTATTTTATTTTTTACAGAAAGCTCCATCATTTCTTTTAATTTTTTATTTAAGCGGGAAGAAGAAAAGTTAGCCTTTGCAATCTTATAATTTTTTTCCACCATCTTTTTCCGTTTATCCTCAAAAGACAAAACCTCAAAAGCCTCTTTTATGGTCTCATTGGAAATATCACCATCTATAGTTATAAAATCAAATCCCAGGGGAAGAAAATCCTTTTTCAGCACTTCATATTTATTGACAAACAGGGGTTTTTTATAAGCACATGCCTCAACAACAGGATTCCCGAACCCTTCCAGCAAAGAGGGAAAAGTAACCATATCAGCATGAATATATGCATCACCTATAGAATATATCTTCTCACCCTCAACCATATGCCTCTGGTACATTATCTTATTATCCATAAGGAAAAGTGTAATGTTCAAATCCTTTGCCATCTGTTTTATTTTCCTGAAATAAGATGCCCTTTTATAAACAGGAGGGCCTGTAATCCCGAGGACAATATCCTTTCCTATTCTTTCCCTCAGAAAATATATTAGCTTAAGAGAGTTTTCTATGCCTTTTCTTTTCATTAATCTTGTTGGCTGCAGAAAAAAAAGCTGGTCTTTTTTTAGGCCTATATTCTGCCTGAAATCTTTGTTGTAATCATCAATTTTCTGTATGTTCCTGAAATCAACCACATTAGGCATATAAACACTGTCAAATCCCCTTTTTTTAAGGCTTTGTGTTATTGCTGAATTTATGCCAACATGAACTATGTTTGGTAATTTGGGAGGGAAGCACCTTTCCATGATATCTGGAATGTTGTTTTGTCTTCTGCTGAAATATTTTCTGTACCAGAAAGGGTCATGATGCCTTATCAGGCAGCTCAGTTTCAACTCATCTATAACATCTGTAACTGCCCATGCAAACTGTAAATTCAGGGGCAATGAAAGAACATTCTCAACAATAAGGGTGGATATATTATTCTCTTTGATGAATTTTTTTATCTCTTTTTTTATAGGCTGGGCCATTCCAATTATCTCTTTTTTCAGCCTTTTTTTCTCCTCGTTAGTAAGCTTATGAACAAATGACTCCCTTTTTAGCCTCCTTACAGAAGGGTCCTTGAAAAAAAGTCTTTCATCCAGAAGATAAGGCTCTTCAACCCCGCCCCCTATTTTGCCTGTGATATAATGAATATTATAATCCAGCTTTTTCAGCACATTTGCCCATTTTTTTATCTCAAATGATACTCCGTCAATGCACTCTATTGTGCTGTGGATTATGGCAACATTCTTATTAGTCATTTTATCTCAACCGGATTTTTGTATTAAATTTACATTGAAATCTATAAATAAAAAAATCTCCCCGAAAAGGGGAGACAAGCTCTCACTGTTTTGTTGTTGGGGGTATTTGAAAGTGAGAGCTAGAACAAAGCCCTTGCGAAGCATGATAAATGATTTTTGTTAATTGACTGATTATATTAATATAAAATAAAAAAATAAAAAAGGAAATAAAAAGGTAAAAATTACCTCATTATTTCTATTCCCAGTTCTTCGGAAATCTGCTGTCTTGCTTCTTCCTTCTGCCCTGCAGTCTGCTTGCCCAATATCCATGGGGACTTGACTCCTGTGATTATAGTCATAACTGTAACTTTTCCTTTCATATCCTCGCTTACTCTTGCGCCCCATATGACATTTGCGTCTTCATCCATACTGTCTGTTACTAACTCTCCTACTTTGCTTATTTCATCCAGAGTCATATCATTTCCGCCTGCTATATGTATTATTGCACCTGTTGCTCCCTCATAGCTTATATCCAGCAAAGGGTTGCTCAAAGCGCCTTTTACTGCCTCCTCAACCCTGTTATCTGTGTCAGAAGCACCTACTCCAATAGCAGCAACTCCGCCGTTGGTCATGATTGCCTTGACATCAGCATAATCCAGGTTCACCAAGGATGGTACTGCAATGGTCTCAACTATGCCTTTTATCATAGTGGCAACAAGCTCATTTGCAACAGCAAATGCCTGCTGTACCGGCAGGTTTCCTGCAATCTGCACCAATCTGTTGTTGTCTATAACAATTACAGTGTCTGAAACCTGTCTCAGCTGCTGCAATCCAAATTCTGCCTTATCAACTCTTGCCCTTTCAATTTTAAAAGGCATTGTAACTGTGCCAATAACAATTGCTCCTGTTTCCTTGGCTGTCTTTGCAACAACTGGTGCTCCTCCTGTTCCTGTTCCTCCGCCCATTCCTGCACATACAAAAACCATATCTGAATCCTTCAGTACATTTTTCACTTCCTGAATAGACTCATTTGTAGCCTCAGCCCCTCTTTCCGGGAAACCTCCACAACCTAATCCTTTTGTGGTATCCTTTCCTATCAAAAACTTCCTGTCAGACTCAATCATATTAAGATGCTGCTGGTCTGTGTTGCATGCTATTATTGTAGCCCCTTTAATCCCTTTCTTATACAGCCAGTTTACCATATTATTTCCGGCACCGCCTACGCCGATTACTTTTATGTTTGCCTGACCAATCTCTATCCCTTCAAACTGGCTCATCTCTGTGTTGTCGACAGCTTCCTCCACAATAAAATCCATTGTTTTTGTCATTTTATATCCCTCGCCCTTTCTTTTTTCTTTTTCTATTTTTCTATATTTTTTCGATTTTATTTTTATATTCTTGTCGTCAGAAAACATATTTAAAAAAACATATATATTGTAATATATGTTTCTGAAAACAATAATATTTATAAGTATGTTTAGACATACTTATTCCTAGAAGAAGTAAATTATTTCGCCAAAAATATTATTTTACCAAAAATGATTTCTTTTTAAGATATAAAACTTTCGCCAAAAAGTTTTAAGTATTAATATTAATTATTAAACTAGTATTTAAAGTTTTTGGTTTTCTAAAATATAAATTTAAAAAGAACTTTCGGCGTTATATATTTCTTCTGAACAAAATTTTCTTCTCACCAGAGTATAATCCAATGGAGCTCATCTGGTTAAACTGCTCTTTTGTCAAGGTTAAAACATTCAGGATAAAGCCATGCTTTTCTTTTATCTCGTCGGTAATCTCCTTGATTTTCTCATTTTGCACACCCTCGCCAATAACCAGTATGCTTGCTTTGTCTTTCTCCTCTTTTCCATACAGAATAATAAAAAATATCTCATTTATTCCCGAGACCTGTTTTACAAAATAGTCTATAACAGATTCTTTCTCTGAAAAAATATTCCTGAGATAAGAGCTGTTTTTATCCTCAATTAAGCTGTAAATCCTGAATTTTTTTATATGATTCTCCCTTATTATCTCAAGCTCCCTGAGCTTTTTCAATATGCGGAAAGTTGTTGCCACAGGAACCCTGCTTTCCCTTGAGATTTCACGAAGATAAAACTCCTGGTCCGGATTATCAAGAAATAGTCTCAAAACAGATATCAGCTTATTATCAAATAACCTCTCTAACAAATATAATTTACCCATATTTTATATTATATTTAAGGCTAATAATATATAAATATTTCGTTTTTGGAACAATGTTTCATTTTTGAAATATAAATCAATACATAAGAAAAATTATGAAAAATCACTGCTCTTCATATAATTTATTTATCTCTCCTAATGTATGTACTTCAGAAGGGTCCTTGTCTTCCCTTAAGCTTATGACTCTAGGAAAACGCAGTGCAAAGCCTGAACTGTATGAGGGGCTTTTCTGTATCTCTTCATAAACCACAGATATAACAATCTCAGGCTTTACTTTCACAGTTTTGCCTTTTTCCTCAATAATCAGGGGATTTAATAAAGAAGTCAGTTTTCGGAATGTCAAACCCTGCTCCTCCAGTTCTTTTATGCCTGTCCCGACCTTTCCTATTTCCAGATATTCGTTCTTTTCTTTATCCAGAACAGAAACCAGAAATGAAGAAAGCCATTTTCCCCTTTTGCCAGTACCCCATTCTGCTCCGGTAATGACAAAGTCCAATGGATCTTTTGATGATTTTAGTTTAACCATATGTCCCACCCTTTTACCTGGCTTATAATGTGAAGTTAAGTTTTTCATCATTATTCCTTCCATTCCCCTATCAACAGCATTCTCATAAAACTCCTTGGATTTCTTTTCTGAATCTGTAATAATCTGCTCAGCAGCCTTTATAATGTATTTCTCGGGATTCTTAAGTATTTTATCAAGTATTTTTCTCCTCTCTTTAAAAGGCCTTTTTATCAGGTTTTTGCCATTAAGATATAATACGTCAAAAATATTGAGTTCAACAGGGTATTTTTTTGACATCTTTTCTATATTATATTTCCTTTTTATCCTCTTCGATATATTCTGAAAGGGAAGATATTTTTTTGTACTTGGATCATAACCAACAGCTTCAGAGTCAATAACAAAGTTTTTCTCTTTTATGTGTTCTTTCACATAACCTACAACCTCAGGAAACTGGTTTGTGACATTCTCCAGCCTTCTGGTAAATATCATTATTGCCCCTTCTTTGTTTTTGTGAATCTGCATCCTGAATCCGTCATATTTATACTCCAAAGCAGCTGGCTTTTCAACCCGTGAAAAACCTTCCTTAATACTATCAACTTTCTGGGCCAGCATCACTTTTATGGGTGTCCCGACTGAAAGGTCAACCTTTTTCAGGGAATCCAATCCCTCTTTTGCTTTTTTTATAACAACAGAAAAATCATTGGACATATCATAAGCCTCCTGAATTGTATCCAGAACATGGTTGTAATATTCACGGTCTTTTTTCATCTCCACCTTGTTTTCTTTTTTGTTATACTCAGCAATATTAAAAAAAGCCCATCCTATGGAATCCCTCACAGTCCCTTCCCCCAGCCCGACTCTTAATTCCTCAAGAATTGTCCTTATTATGTACTTGGTCTCATTCAACTTTGAATAAGATAATAATTCAGCAATGAGCTTTATCTTTGAATCCACACTCCCCATACCTTCTAAGGTTGGCAATTTCCTCAGGTTTGTGAACACCTTATCTACAGTTAAATCTTTTGAGATTAAAGTAAACTGGCTTTTTTTATTTACAAGGCTGGCGGCTGCTTCACCAAGGTCTCCTGTATTTTTCCATTCATTTATTATATCTTTCTCCCTCTTGCCTGTTGCAACCTTCAGAGCCTTTATCACTAATTGCGAGGATACTCCTATCTTAGTCTCATTCCAGTCCGGAAATATCTTTCCCTGCACCAATAAAATAATCTTCTCAAGCTCTTTTTTATCCAGATTTCTCAGAAAATCACTCAGACAATTTATTTTCTCCAATCTCTTTGTTGTGCTCTCTAATTGTTCATAGATTTTCACAAGATCAGAGTATTTCATCATATAATTTTAAAAAGAAACTTTGATTTAAAAAATTAATGTTTTTGCTTTATTTTTTTATATTCCTTCAGGAAAGGGATCCAGCTTTGAGTAACATAAATATCACAATATTCCCTGAACAATTGATCTTTGGGATTCATGCCGGCAACAAAAACATTTTCTTTCCCGATAACCTCATGAAGCAACCCAACCATTTGGGAATCTGAGCCGCCATTGCCAAAAACCAGAACACCTTCAGGTTTACCAATAATATCAGAATAAATTACCCGCTCCACAAAATACCTTTTTTTATTTACTTTAGTGGAAATTCTTCCATCTTCCAAAACAATATAAGGGACCTCTTCAGACCAAAAATTGGTTCCTTTTTCTATATATGGTTTTAATCTGGCAACATAATTATTTTTTATCTCATTCAGACCATCACTAATAATAACCATTGATTCAAAATCTCTTGAAATTAATCCAATCAATTCTTCAACACCCGAATATAAAGAACTCACTTTTCCGGAATAAATCTTCTTCATTTTCTCAGGCAGAGAATTTGCAAAATTTACTGAATCATAGCTTAAACTGTTTTTCATCTGCTCTTTTTTATTATTGAAAACAGGAGATTCCATGATCAAAGTTCTTATAAAAAATTCGAAATTCTTCTTAAAATAATTAAAGGCAAAATCACAGTTTTCTCTGGAAACAGCATATCCCATTCCTTTTAGCATAAATTCCATTATTGAAGGCCTTTTATTTAAAGTCTCATCAAGGTCAGAAATAAACAAATTGCCATTATTAATTATCCTTTCTAATTTTTTTCTTGTCTTTTTGCCTTCTTTCCAATAGACCATATTTAAAGAAGGATAATATTATTTATAAATTTTACTACCAATAGGATATAAACAATAATCCATTAAAAATATATAAATATTTATAAACCTTTTATATTTATTAATCTAGAAAAAATGGGGCAGTTTGATAATATATTAAAAGCAGATGAAAGCTTATTCAAACAAGAGGAAGCTCTTTCTTATGAATACCTGCCAAAAGTTATTCCCCACAGGGAAAAAGAGCAGGAGCAGATAGCCTCGGCAATAAGGCCTGTGTTAACAGGTAGGAACGGCAGAAATATATTAATCCACGGTCCTCCGGGTGTGGGGAAAACAGCAGCAGTAAGGCATTTGCTGGAGGAACTGGATGAGAATGATGAGTTCTCAGATAAATTAAACCTTGTTTATATCAACTGCTGGGAAAAAAACACCTCTTTTAAGATTATCGAGGACATATGCAACAAAATAGGCTATGCCTTCACCCAGAATAAGAACACAGAACAGCTTTTAGAAGTAGGAAGCCAGATTTTGAACAAAAAGGCATCAGTTATTGTATTTGATGAAATTGATAAAACAAAAGAGCAGGATTTTTTATACAGCCTCATAACAAAAGTAAGCAAAAAAACAATCATTATGATAACAAACTACAAGTCATGGCTGTTGGACCTTGATGAAAGGATAAAGAGCAGAGTAATGCCTGAGCAGCTTGAGTTCAAGCCATACAACCAAAATGAAACAAAAGACATACTGGAAAAAAGAAAAGAATATGCTTTTTATGATAATGTATGGGAAAAGGATGCTTTTGAGTATGCTGCTGAAAAATGCTTCAGGATGAGAGACATGAGGGCAGGATTATTCCTGATGAAAGAATCAGGATTAGAGGCAGAGGAAGAAGCATCAAGAAAAATAAGGAAAAAGCATGCTGAAAAGGCAGTGAAAAAACTAAATGAATTCACAATAAAAAACAGCGAGGAGCTTGACAGCGAGCTGAAATTCATACTGAAAATAATAAAAGAAAACTCCGGGAAGAAGATAGGTGACTTATATAAAATATATAAAAAAAATGCAGGAGAATATTCTTATAAAACATTCCAGAGAAAAATATCCAAACTTGATGAGGGAAAATTCATAACTCTGGAAAAAACCCATGCGGGGGGGAATACAACCATAGTTAACAAAAAACTGAGTGATTTCTGAGCACAGGACATTTTCTTATATACCAAATTCTGAACTTTCAGGCTCTTAAAGCCTGTTTTCTTTTAATTATGATGAATATATTTTCACTGGACATCATCGCACAGGATATATAAAGCAAGAAAAGGATATTATACTCATAAATCATAACCAAAACTACAAAACCATAAAGGGGGTTGATATAAAATGAAAAAACATCAGGATACAGAGTTTATATCAAAATTATTTTTTGGACAGATTAAAAAACAAACTATGGACACAATTCAGAAAAGAGAATACTACTGCATGAATGGGGGTGTGTAATGATGGGAAAAGAAAAGATGAGAATTATTGCCCTATTGGAAAAATATGAGCAAAAAAATAATATAAATGAATTTATTTTTGAGCTTGTTGATGATATGTGCCCGGGAATGCAATGAACATGATAAACCTCTGTGCTTTTTTCCTTTGTAAGGTGGCCCTCGCCTCTTTCCCTGCTTCTAAAGGCCACCCGTTTTTAATATAAATCTGGATAGGGAATTTTCTTGTGATAATTTTGGTAATATTTTTAAATAAAGGCGGTTTCAATTGTTAAATGTTAATTATATCCAAGACCGAATTCAACAAAAAATACAAAAGAATTATTGAGGAGATGAAAAACTGCATATTCATACATCCCACAGATACCATATACGGCATAGGGTGTGATGCAACAAATAAAGAGCTTGTTGAAAAAATAAGAATCGCAAAAAAAAGACCAACTGACCCGTTTTCTGTTATTGCACCTTCAAGGGAATGGATAATCGAAAACGCTGTTATGAATAAAAAAACAGAGGAATGGCTGAATAAGCTGCCTGGCCCGTATACATTAATTATTAAACTAAAAAATAAAAATGCCGTTGCTGAAAACGTAAACCCTGGCATGGATACACTGGGCATAAGGATACCTGACCACTGGTTCTCAGAAGCTGTTGAAAAAATAGGTGTGCCTGTAATAACAACCTCGGCCAACCCTTCGGGGGAAGAGTTTATGGTTGAGATTGAGGACCTGCATAAAGACTTAATGGATATATGCGATTATGCTTTCTATGAGGGGCCTAAAAAAGGAAGGCCCTCAGATATAATAAATCTTGAAAAAGAAAATATAGAGATTAAAAAAAGATAATAAAAAACAAAAATGAAAATATTATCTGCAGGAGACATACATGGAGACAGCAGGCTGGCTGAAAAGCTTGCTGAAAAGGCTGAAAAGGAAAATGTTGATTTAGTTATTTTAACAGGAGATTTAACCTTTTTTGACAAATCATCAGACAATCTTATCGGCCCTTTTGTTAAAAGAAACAAGAAAGTTGTTTTTGTTCCCGGAAACCACGAATCCCTGGCAACAGCAGATTTTCTTGCTGATTTTTATGGAATAAAGAATATACACGGCTATTCTGTGAAATATAAGAACATAGGTATATTCGGATGCAGCGGGGTGAATATAGGTATAAACAAAATCAATGATAAAGAGGTTCTTGAATTGTTTGAAAAAGGATTCAATAAAATCAAATACCTGAAGAAAAAGATAATGGTAAGCCACGTCCATCCTTCTGGAACAAAAATGGAAAAGTTTACAGATATATTCCCCGGAAGCAAGGCAGTGAGAAAAGCAGTGGAAAAATTTAAGCCAGATTTATTATTATGCAGCCATGTGCATGAAGCAGAAGGTTTAGAGGAAAAGATAGGAAAAACCAAAGTTATTAATGTTGGAAAGAAAGGCAAAGTAATTAATATTTGATTAAAATTAAGTATTTATTTTCTTTTTCTGGATTTAACCTTTTATAACAGCAACAGGAACAACCCTTGCCACAGGCTTAGCCAAACCAGCTTCTTTGGTTACTTTAATGACTTCATCTATATCTTTATAGGCACCAGGAGATTCCTCAGCTATTCCTTTAAATGAAGCTCCTTTTAATTCAATATCTTTTTCCTGTTTTAATTTTGATTGGATTTCCTCTGCCCTGAATTCCCTTTTTGCCTGATTTCTTGACATTACCCTTCCTGCACCGTGGGCGCTGCTGCCAAAAGACATTTCCTCTGCTTTTTTAGTACCAACCAAAATATAACTAGCAGTCCCCATTGTTCCTGGTATTAAAACAGGCTGTCCTGTATCACGATAAACCTCAGGTATTTCTTTTCTTCCCGGCCCGAATGAGCGGGTAGCGCCTTTTCTGTGGACACATAAGTTCTTAGTTTTGCCGTCTATGATGTGCTCTTCGATTTTAGCAATATTATGACATATTCCATACAACATTCTTATTTTCTCTTGAGGATTTTCAATTCCAAAAACCTTTTCAAAAGCCTTTCTTATCCTGTGTGCTATTATCTGTCTGTTTACAAAACCAAAGTTTGCAGCAGCAGACATTGCTTTCAGATAATCCTGTCCCAATTTGCTTTTTATCGGAGCATTAATCAGCTGCCTGTCAGGTAAATTTTCAAAGCCATATTCGGATTCCATTTTTTTAATATAATCACTTGCTATCTGGTGACCAAAACCCCTGCTCCCGCAATGGACAGTAAAACAAATCTGGTTTTCTTTTTCAATCCCGAATTTTTTTGCTGTATCCACATCATAGATCTCATCAACCTTCTGTATTTCTATGAAATGGTTTCCTGCACCAAGAGTACATAACTGGCTTTTTCCTCTGCTGTAAGCTCTCTCTGAAATCTTAGAGGGGTCTGCATACTCAATACAGCCTTCTTCTTCAGTCCTCTTCATATCATCTTTTGTGCAGTAGCCCTTGCTTAGAGCCCATTTTAAGCCGTTTTCAAGCATTTCATTAAATTCTTTTCTCTCCAGATAAAGATCGCTTTTCCTGCCTACGCCTACTGGAACATTATTAAAAATCTCATTTATCAACTGCTTGATTTTTGGTTTTATCTGTTCCAGATAAAACTGTGTTGTTAGCATTTTAACTCCGCAGTTTATATCAAAGCCAACACCGCCCGGGCTTATTATCCCTTCATCCATATCAAAAGCAGCAACCCCCCCTATAGGAAAGCCATATCCCTGGTGTGCATCAGGCATTGCATAAGCTTTATTTTGAATTCCTTTCAGGCAGGCAACATTTCTTAGTTGCTCCAGTGTCTGGTCTTTTTTTATAACTTTCAATAATTTTTCAGAACTATAAACTACAGCAGGAACCTTCATAGGGCCCGATTTGGGAATCTCCCATACAAAATCATTTATCTTTTTAAGTTCAATATCCATAATTACCTATTTTATTAATTAAAAAGAACAAGTTCATATTTTTAAAGTTTATTGATTATATGTCAATAACAACCTGAATTATATAATTGCTTTTTTCTTTTTTAACTTCCATTTCATTATAAGTTACTGCTTTTGGCTCTGTTTCCAGTTCATATTTTTTATTTTTTGTAAAATCCCCTTTTGCTTTGGCTTTTAAAAAAAATACTTTATCTTTTGATTCAATTTTCATGTTTTCTATATTATTTAATAAAAAGCCTTCTGTATCAAATAAAAACAACAATTCCTCGAGAAAATTATACAATAATGATTTCTCATCATTTCCATTGACTTTTATAATCTTTTCCTCATTGCTTTCAACTTTTTCAGGCTTTATCAGTATAGAGCCAAAAGCAAGGGCGGCATTTGAAAAAACATTTTCCAGACTTTTACCATAAGCCCTGAATTTAATGTCTGCAGTATGCTCCAAGAACTCGTATTCTTTCATTTTTTAATACCTTACTAACCTAACTGGCTCATCATATTCTTCAGATTCTTCTTCATCCCTGTTATCTTCATCATCCTTGTCTTCTGAAGAGCTGTCCCCAAAAATATTGAAGATGCCCTCTTCTGCATTATAATCTTCATTTGAGCCGGAACTGTCTCCATAAGAGGAACTGTCGCCCACAATTGATTTCAGATACTCTATTATTTTCTTTATCTCTTCCCTGGAATCCTTTTTTGTGTCTATATGTATTTCAACCATATTGATTTTATTTTGTGAAAAGGGTTATTTAAATTTTTCGAAAAAGAAAATTTTTAATCCCAAAAATCAAAGAACATCAAAAAAGTTTTGTTTATTTAATTCATTCATAAAATCTACAGCTTCATTAAAATGTTTTTTCAAACGGGGGAAACAAGAATAAGCAGCACTTTTTTTCTCAGAAGGAACCATATATTTTATTAAATAATTATTAAAACAGATTATTTCTTCATTATTAAAATAAAACTGTTTAAGGTCTGGGATATTATTTAGATTATTTATACATTCCTCTAAATTTGATGAGCGTTCATTGCTCCTGCCAATTACTATCTGGTCCAGAGCCCTGATAAATTTTCTTATCTCACCAGGACTGCCTCTTATTTCAATTTTATATTTATCTTCATTAATTTTGTAATCCATTTTTGTTCATTATTTTTGTTTTTTAGTTATAGTATTAAACAATTAGAATTATTTTTTTATTTATATAATTTTAGATATTTGATAACATCAACAAGGTTTTTTGTAACATAACCTTTTGAATATGAGTTTACAGCTTTTAACTCAAAATCAGCAGTAGTGTCTCTGGGTGTTAGTATTGTTACCATCTCTTTGTATTCAGGAAGAAGCAGGTCTAATTCATATATATCCCCAACTACTGCCATTTGTTCAGATTCTATGTTGTTTTCTTGCATTATTTTTTGAAGAACATTCCAGTATTGTTCCCTTTGTAAGAATAATGGTCTTCCAAATCCTTCTCTTTCTATACTTTCAGGAACTTCTTTCCAGTCCAGATTTAAATTATATTTTTTAGCATTTCCATATATAGGAATAGAACTATGATTTGTTAGGATTTCTTTAATTTTTTCAGAAACTTTTGATGTATCTGAATTAGTCACTATATAAACATTAAACATTTTTTTTAATTCACTCAGAAAATCATCAGTTCCTTCTTTAAAAACAGTTATTGCTTTTTCATAATTCTTAATAAAAAATCTTTTCTGTATTAGTTCTTCTCTCTCATTTAAATCCATGTACTTTTTTTCTTCATCAAATAGAACTTGAGTAACAACTGTTGCCATGACAAGAGGGTCAGCACACGCTGGAGCAATAATCTTTCCACCCCTTATCCAACCATATTTTTTTGGATTATCTCTGATTTTTATCTCTGCATTGTTCCATCTTTTTTGTATTTCTTTATTTGTGAAACATAATTCTTTACCAACATCTTCTTTCCAGCCTTCCACAACAGGAACAGATTCTTTATCTACGTCAGTAATTGTTCCATCAAAATCCAAAACAACTGATTCTATATTCATTTTAAATAAAACTATTTTTATAATCTAATAAATTATTGCCACGACTTTCCCCACAATATCATCAAACCTTATCTTCTCGGTGCTTCTTTCCACATTATCTCCTTTTACTATAAAATAATATCCGTTGCTGTCTTCCCCTTTTTCAATAACCCTGTGTATAAAAACCCCTTCCCCGTAATTTGAAGTGTAAGCCACAATATCCCCGGTAATAACATCCTCAGGAAATTTTGGTTTTATCTCAATAGCATTTGCTTCAACATCAATAACAGGATCCATTGAGTTTGTATCTGTGAAAACAGCCCAGAAAGCATCCTGTATGTCAATAACCACCCGGTCATTATAAACCAATATCTGCTCAGGCTTTATTGTATCTGAAGGAGAGGCTCTCTCAACAGGCCCTGAATAGATTCTTTCCATAATAGAATAATTATTACCCTGATCAGGCATTTGTTCAATATTCACATCTGCATAAACCTGGTTGATAAGCATGCCTAACACGAAGAATATAGACAATATCATAATATTCTGTATGATTCTTAATCTCATTTTACCCCCTGAAACAAATCTCAATAAAGGAATTTTTTTATTATTTATAAATATTTTCATTTTGTTATTATTTTATAGTAGTTATAATAAAATAACAATAAAATATAAAAGCAATTGATTTATCTTATTTATTATAAATTTAATTAAGGAGGTAAGCGAAAAAAGTGAGCGCATCCTCCCCGGTTTTTACGAGAATTTTTAGCGAAGAGTCCAAAAATCTCTGGGCCTGTGGTCTAGCAGCTATGATGTCGGTCTCACTCACCGAAGGTCGCCGGTGCAAATCCGGCCAGGCCCACTAATCTCTTAAAATTTATCCTTTAAAAACAAATTTTTATATACTATTTCTGAATTTATATGTAAAAATGGACAAAGAAATCAAAGAAAAATACCTGAAAGCAGGCAGGATAGCAAAAAAAACCCTTGACATGGTTAAAACAAAGGTAAAAGAGGGTATAAAACTAGCTGATGTTACTGACTTTATTGAAGAGAATATCAAAAAAATGGGAGGTGGGCTGGCATTCCCTGCACAAATCTCAGTAAATAATATAGCCGCCCATTATGCCGCATTATTTGAGGACAAAACTGTTTTTAAAAAAAATGATATGGTAAAAATAGATATTGGTGTTCATATAGACGGTTATATAGCTGATACAGCCATAACAATTATTGTCGGAGAAAAACCAGATGAAAAACTGGAAAGATTATCCCTGGCTTCAAAAGAAGCATTGGATAATGCATTAGAAATAATAAAACCAGGAATAGAAATCCGAGAGATAGGAAAAATAATCCAGGATACAATAACAAAATTTGGCTTCAGTCCTGTTATAAATCTAAGCGGACATGGTCTTGAAAGATACCAAATTCACTGCAAGCCATCTATTCCTAATTTTGATAACCGTACTAAGGAAAAATTAAAAGAAGGCCAGGTCATAGCAATAGAGCCGTTTGCAACAGACGGCAAAGGAAAGATATATGAAAGCTCAAATGCGTCTGTTTTCAGTTTGATTGAGGAAAAACCTGTCAGGAGCAGAATAACAAGAGAAATTTTAAGGGAAATAAAAAAATATAATAGAATGCCTTTCAGTGAAAGAAGGTTAATGAAAAAGTTCGGAAAAGGGAAAACAATAATTGCATTGAAAGAACTGATGGGCAGAAACCTGATACAGGACTATCCTCCGTTGCCTGAAATTAACGGAGGTATGATATCTCAATGGGAGCATTCTGTTATAATTGAGAAAAAGCCTGTTGTTTTTACAAGAGATATAAACTGATTCAGATATTTATCTGTGGCACAAAGAGCCATCCTTGTTTATCTCAGGAGAAAATTCTTTTGTTATATTGACTTTATGCTCCCTGCCCGAGGAATGGTCCATATTTAGGCAATCTTTTGCGCTTGTTCCGTTGCCGCAGACAACATTATTTATTTCCCAGAAATTTTCATGCTTACATCCGTTACATCTTAAAGAGATGTATGTTTTATTATCATGATGCTGAAGTTTAGCCTTGTTTATATCGAGTTTTTCCCTGCATACTTCACAAACCCTCTCTAAATTATCCTTTCCGACACTATGAACAACCATCTTATATTTATAGAACTTGTATGGGTTGTTTATAAAATTTTTGTTTTGATTTTTTATGCAGAGATTATTAAATTTATTGTTTAGTATATTTTTTTATATCCTCCAGAAACCTCTTCACTGTCTTGACAACATGCTCGGGCTGTGTTCTTAGAATATGTGCTGACTGATTCATAATGTCGCCTTCATATTTATCTTTTGATTTAAGCTCGAACTTATCCAGTTTGTTTTTCCTGGCAAGCTTCCATTTCTTAAACAGCTCTTCGCATCTTGCAGGAATCTGTTTTTTATCGCATTTTAATAAATCCATAAGCTCGTTTATCTGCTTTGTTTCCTGGTTAAAATAATTCTCTGCAGCCTGACCTGCCAGAAACTCTATCCTGACAACACCATCCTGTATTTTGGATGTCTTTATTATCTTTATTGAAATGACCTCTCCTGTAGTATTTAAATGTGTCCCGCCGCATGCTTCGACATCAAAATCAGGAATCTCAACAATTCTTAATTCTTTTCCCGGGACAGCACCGCCCTGATAAATCCCAAAACCATATTTTGACTCAGCAAGTGTCTTTTTCATTGTTGTCTTGTAAATAGGAATATTATTTTTAACAACTTCATTTGCTATTCTTTCTATCTCATTTATATCCTTATCAGAAAGATTTTCATAATGCGTAATATCCAGTCTTGACTTTTCCATTGTCTTTGAAGCTCCTGCCTGCCACACATGATTTCCCAGATGCCTTTTTGCAGCGCCATTTACTATATGGGTTGCTGTATGGTGCTGTGCAAGCTGTATCCTTCTTTCCCCGTCTATTCTCCCCTTAATCTTCTGTCCTTTTTTAAAAGAGGGTTTTTTATCCAGCACATGGACAATGACCTTGCCCTGCTTAAAAACATCAACAACTTTGTAATTAGCTAAAAAACCTTTATCATGTATCTGACCTCCTGAGGTTGGGTAAAAAGCAGTTTCATTAAGGACAACATTTCTTCCAATGACTTTAAGGACAATGCCCTCAAACTCAAGTATATCATAGCTTTCATAATACAGGGGTTTTGTTTCAGGCATATCTTTTAAACTGATTTTTTCCTTTATTGTCTTTTCTTCTTTCTCCCTATGCTTTTCCTGTTTTTCACTTATTAAAGCATAAAAATTAGGAGGTATCTCAATCTTTACATCATATTTATTTTCCTCAGCCTCTTTTTTCAGTTCCTCGGGATTTATGCCCTGGCTGTCATATAATTCCATAAGTTTGTTTTTTCCTATGGATTTATTATTCTTCAGAATCTTCTCAATTATCTGCCTGCTTCTTTTCCTGTTATCAAGATATTTCCTTTTTTCAACAATCATTATATTATTTATATCATTGAGATTTTCCTTCATTTCAGGATACTGCTCTTTCAAATAATCAGCATGCAATCTTATAACATCCATGGGGTCAACATCCCAATCATACTTGTTTATAAAATCCATGACTCTCCTGTATAAAACCCTAAGGTTATAATTGCCCCCGGTATTACTGGGCAGCGCCCCGTCATTCAGGGCATAAAGAAGGGTTCTTGTATGCTCCCCTATTGAATAAACAGCACAGTATTTCATTATCTCATCCTTAAGCTTATCTTTTTTTACACCTGTCTTTTTAGATATATAATCCCAGTTTTTCTCAGCATTGCCTGATTCCTCAAAATCAATAATCCCTGCATAAGAAACAAATTTCTTCAGAAGGGAATTTTTAAAATTAACTCCTGTGGTCTTCTTTATATATTCAAAAACTGAAGGAAAAACAGCCTCATAATTGGTTAGTGTTCCCTGCGAATACCATGCGCATCGTTCCTGCCCCATACCCATGTCCAGAACTTTTATATCCAGCTCTTTCTTGTTTCCCTTATGGTCCTGCTCAAAAAACATATATACCTGGTTTCCCAGCTCTAAACCTTTTGAAAAGAACTCAAGGCATGGCCCGAAATTACCCCCCCCAGCCCATATGTCCTCATGTATGACCAGGTCTTTTTTATTTATTTTCATGCCTTCCTCAAACCACCTGAAATAATCAAGGAACATTTTTCCCTGGTCAAATCTGTCGGGTGGCAAAAAAGCATGCTGACCTATCATAGTAAATCCTGTAAAATGCCTTCCCGTAATACCCACATTATCTATATCATTAAACCTTAAGCACAACTGGGGCACTATTAATGGATTAGCAGGCGCTTTCACAGTTCCGTTAACGACATAAGGCTGAAAATCAGAAATGCTTGCTATTGTAAAATCGCTTGTGGGATTCCATCTTGAAACAACAGGATATCTTTTTATGGGCGTATAACCCATACCAGAAAGCAACTCACTGAATTTTTTCCACACATCTGTAAAACTCATGGGATTATGCTCCCTGCCTATAAACTTATAACCGCCGATGCATTCAGGCTCGCCGCATAGTTTTCTTTTTTTGTCTGACGACCAGAAATATTTTCCACAATTAGTGCATTTATTTCTTGAAAAACCCAGTTCCTTAAGCTCTGAAACAGGAAAGTATTTCTCATAATTTTCAGTGAACTCCCTGCCAAATTTTTTTTTCAGTTCTTTATCAGACAGCATATTAAAAATATAGTAACAAAGAAGTTTAAAAATATTATGGAAAAATGGGTATGTTAAAAAAGTGCGTCTGTGCCGTGAATGGCATTGATTGTTTTTGGCAATCATGGCATGGCCAGACGGAGCTTACTCTGTTCCCATACAAAGTGTGGGGTTGTGGTAAGCGCAGTAGGACTTTTTAAACATAGCCGTAAGAAACAAAATAAAAAAATCAAAGGCCCCTGTGGGGTGTGTTGGGGAGGGGTAGAAAAATAGTAGAAGGGCAGGGGCCTTCATATTATAAACATAATTTCTTGTTTTTTTATATCACCACAATCTGTTGTTTAAACATAAACAATATTTTCTCTGTTATAATCAATTCTTCTATATTCAGGATTTGTTTTTATTGAAGCATTACTATCTGAAGAATCAATCAACAAATCCTGAATAGAACTTTCTTCTCTTAATATAACAGTTCCATCCATCAGCATTGTTCCGTCTTTTTTTCCGGAATTATTTAATTCGTACATTTTTACCTTCTATTTCTTGTCTTTATCTTTGAATTTAATGTCAAATGGGGGCTTTTTTATTTCCTGAAGCCACATAAGGCCTATTCTCATAAGGTTCTTATTCAGCTTATTGCTTATTGTGTATCTTTTTGAGTATAAGTCATAATCAATTAGGCCCATTGTTTTCATGGGTGTTAAAATCCTGTCATAAAACTGCCTTTTGTTGTAGGATATTACTTCTTTCTTTTTGCCGAACCTTGTTTCTTCAACAGGCAAAAGGTTTCCGTCATGCAATGCTGTTGCAAAAACGCTCATCTCTGTCTTGGTTAACTCACCATCATGCTGCTTCATCTGGTTTATTAACAACTTAGCGACTATCTCCTGTTGCTTTGTTGCAAAGATTATTTTGAATACATCTTCAGGTAGATTGAACTGGTCAAATAGTATTGTCATTTTAGCAAGGACTTTTTTGATTTTGACTAATTTTTGCTCTATTTTTAATATATATAGTAATACTAGTATATAAATATTTCGATTTTTATACAAAAATGTATACTGATATAGTATTTATAATAATAAACCAAACTAGAATCTAAAAATCATCAAGAGACTTGTTCTCTTTAAAGAATTCATTGATTCTTTTTTTATACAATAAACTGACTTTCATGTTCCATACAGGAGGAAAACAACTCATATATTTTTCCCATCCATATCTTTCATCAAGAAAAACTATAATGCCCTTATCTTTCTCAGTTCTTATGCACCTTCCTGCAGCCTGTATGGCTTTTGTGAATGCAGGATATAAATAACCATAGTCCCATCCCCTTCCGAATTTTTTATCATAATAGTCAATAAGAGCCTTTGCTTCCAGGTCTGGTTTTTTTAATGGCAATCCTATTATTATAACTGCCCTCAAATAATCGCCGGGAAGGTCTATGCCCTCGCCAAAAGAGCCTGAAATTACCCCCATCAAAACTGCCCCTGTTTTGCTGTAACTCTTAAACCTATCCAAAAACTCCTGCTTTTCATCCTTATTCATCAGGGATTTTTCCACAAAAACACTTTTTCCTGTCTTATCCCTAAAATCCATTAGAACTGCATCCCTTAATTTATAGCTTGGAAAGAAAACAGCACAGTTGCCGGGTATTTCATCTATAATATCTTTCAGCACAAGAGCAATCTCCCTGAATTGTTCCGGATTCCTTTTTTTGTATCTTGTAGTTGTCTTGGGGACTATCAGGTTCATCCTGTTTTTTTCAGGAAATGGGCTTTTAAGAACAAGCTCTTCACTTTTTTCTATGCCCAAAAGCTCCTTATACATTTCAGGGGGCGTTAAAGTCCCTGACATTAATATTACAGAATGTGCCCTCTGGATAATATCCTTAGTAATCAAGCCTGGATCAAGGCAACGGTAGCTCAAAACAACATAATGTCCTTTGGATGATTCCTTCAGCGAAATAATCCTTGTAAAACCAAAATCATCTCCCAACCACGACTCCAGAAAATCGCCTATTGAACCAATATAAGACTGCCTTTGTTCTTCCCTTATCTCATCACCTGCATTTTTAAAATCATCAAATATTTCTGTATAATCCCCGATTTTCTTTATTTCCCCAATAAATTCCTCTTTTTCTATATACTGCTCATCAAAAACAATTCTTTTTTGCTCTTCCCCGTCCAAAGTCCTGTTTCTTATTTTTGTGCTGTAATTCTCCATGATTTCATTAATTTCCTCAAGTCTTTTTTTTATTTCATTGTATTTATATTTCTCAGCTTCCTTAACGGCATTTCTCACCATATAAGTTGTTAATCTCTGAGTCATCAGGTTTTTTACCCTTTCAGGAAGGTTATGTGCCTCATCAACTATTATTATTGATTTTTCAAGCTCAATATCTGCCCTTTTAAAGAGCATATCTATTATTGCAGGATTGAATATATAATAATAATCAGTTATGATTACCCTGGAATTCTTTATCAACTCCATTGATATCTCATAAGGGCAGACATTATATTCCCTGCTTATCTCAAGGATTTCTTTTGTGTCTGCGATATCAGGAAGTTTTTCTATTACTATCTTTGCTTCAGGGGTTAATTTGTTTTTCTTCCTGAAATTCTCATAATAAATGCATTTGTTGTCTTCTTTTAGGGCCCTGCAGAACTCACTAAATTCTTTTGTATACAGGTCATTTACATTTGACTGCAGGCAGAGCCATTTTTTTCCTATTATGCTGCTTGCTTTTAAGTCTAAGCCATATTTTTCCGACATCTTTTTTAGGGTTTCTGCAGCTATTTTATGCTGAGTATGCCTGGAAGTAAGGAAGAAAACCTTATAGTCCTCATCAATAGCTTTTTTCACAGCAGGCCCTAATGCAGCCGCTGTCTTGCCTAAGCCTGTGGGGGCATGAACTATAAGATTTGAAGAATTGTTTATCACCCTGTTTATTGCTAAAATCAGCTTGTCCTGCTCTTCCCTTATCTTATCATGGGGAAAAAGAAGATTGTCAAAATCCATTCAACAAGATAAAAAAGCGTTATATATAAGTTTTATTGTTAAACAGATATAAAAAGAAATATTTAAAAAAAATAAGTCATTTCTAAGAATATGAAAGAAATAGGCATATTATCATGCAAATCAGGAAAACCCTTTGCAGAGAAGATTGTATTAAATTTAGAAGAAATTGTAAAAAAGGAGCATACATATAATATAAGAATACGAAAAATAGAATCCAAAGAAATACAATTTGCAAACACAGAGATAAAAACAAGAATCAATGAAAGCATAAGGGGCTTACCTATTTTTATAATACAGGATGTGTCTAATTTAACAAATAATTATTCAGTAAATGACAATGTTATTGCATTAATAACTGCAATAGAAGCAACAAAAACAGCACAATCAGGCAAAATAACTGTGGTTATCCCTTCCTTCCCTTATGTGAGGCAGGACAAGGCAATAGGAAGAGAAGGAATTACATCAAGCTGGTATGCCACTGCTATAGAAAAAGCAGGAGCAGAGCATATACTAACATTAGATATTCATAATGAAGCAATTGCAGGGTTTTTTAAAAAAGCTGTTTTAGACAATCTTAAAGCCAAAAAAAACATATCAGAATATCTGGAAAAGGAAATAAACACTGAAAATTTAATAGTGGTTTCACCTGACTTGGGAGGTGTAAAAAGAGCAGATAACTATGCAAAAATACTAAACCTGCATTTGGCCATAATACATAAAGAAAGGAACTACTCAAAAAACCCCAGAGAAGGAAATGTTGAGAAAATGACATTGATAGGGGATGTAAAAGATAAAGAAGTCATAATGATTGATGATATTATTGATACAGGAAAAACAATAATAAAAGCAGCAGAATTACTGAAGAAAAACCATGTTAAAAACATATACATAGGAGCAAGCCTGGGTTTATTCAGCCCGCCTGCTGCTGATATATTTAAAAAGGCATATGACGAAAAAACCATAAATAAAGTCTATGTAACAAATGCGGTTTATCATGGAGAAAAATTCCGTAAAGAGAACAAATGGTATAATGAAATTGATATATCAGACTATTTCGCAAAGGTAATTTTTAATCTATCCCAAGGCAAATCAATAAGCCAATTACTAAAGAACAAATAACATTATTAAAATAAATTATTTCTTTCCTTTGTTGTTTTTATTATTTTCCCCTAAAAAAACCTTCCCCCATGCTTTTTTCATTCTTTTAAAAAAACGAACAAAAAAATCCTGGGACTCCTGCAGCTTCTTGTTCCATTCAACACTGAAATCCTTTAAATAGATGTGAGGGGAACTCGCGGCTGTGCCGTATTTATCAGAATAAAAATAGCTTTCAATGGGTTTAAGCTTTCTTTTTTTAGGGATATAATCAGAATAACCGAAAGTTAAAACTGCCTGGGGCCTTATATTATCAGGTATCTTAAAAATCTCTTTTATTTTTTCCTCGTTAAAAGCACCAATCCAGCATGAGCCTAAGCCCAGAGAAGTTGCAGCCAATAACATATTCTCAATAGCCACTGCCGTATTCTGTACTGTATACAGCCTTTTACCCCTTAAGCCATAATTTCTTTCATTTATATCTGTCATTGCACAGGCAATAACAACAACAGGAGCTGTGGCTATCCAGTACTGCTCTCCGCAGTTGTGGCTTATTTTCTCTATTAAACCCTTATCGGTAACGAGAATAAACCTCCTGTCCTCCAGATTGCCTGAAGAAGGAGCATATCTTCCTGCCTCAATTATTTTAGTTATTTTATTAAACTCCACAGGCTTATCAATATATTTCCTTATGCTCCTCCTTGCAACAATTGCATCAAACAAGTCCATACTATATCTATAACTTAAATATTTATAAAATTTATGAATTTCGTAGTTTTATTATTTTTAGTGAAATAAAGAATAGATTTATAAATCAAAATTTTTTCATAATAAAAAATGAGCAAGAAAAAAAATAAAGAAGAAGGCATTAAAAAAAAGGATTTCATTGAAATAGATTATAGTGGAATAATAAAAGAAACCAACCAGGTTTTTGACACAACAAAGAAAGAAACTGCCATGAAAGAAAAAATATATAATAAAAATATAAAATACAAACCCATAATAATCTGTGTGGGTGAAAATCAGGTTGTCAGGGGCTTGGACAAGGCTCTGGAAGGAAAAAATACCGGAGATAATTTTAAAACAGAGCTAAAACCCGAAGAAGCTTTTGGCAAAAAAAAGGCTGAATTGCTTAAGCTTATATCAAAAAGAAAATTCAGGGAGCAAAATATAAATCCTTTACCTGGAATGGAAGTAAATATTGACAACCAGATGGGGATTATAAGAAGCAGTTCGGGAGGAAGGGTTATTGTGGACTTCAATCATCCTCTTGCAAATAAAGAGATAATTTATGAGGTTACTATCAACAAAAAAATAAAAGATACCCAAAAACAAATAGAAAGCCTTATGGAAATGTGGGGCATTCCTTCCAAAGAAGTAAAAATAGACAAGGAAAACAAAAAAGCAATTTTGAAATTTGAGAATCCTAAAATAGCAAAAAACATAATTCCTGTTCTGGGAGATAAAATAACGAAGAAAATAGAGGAATTATGCAATATTAAAAAAGTCGATTTTAAATAACAGGAAAATAAATTTTCTTTATGTTTTGTAAATACAGAATGTTATCAACAATAAAAATATTTATAAATAAGTTATGACTATAGAATAAATAGGAGATGTGAGGTGTATTTATGGAAAATAACTTCTCAGAAGAAAATAAAAATATGACTACAAAAGAAATATATCATGCTGAAAATAAACTGGATGAAGAACTTGAAAATCTTTTATCTAAACAAAAGGCAAAGATTAAGGTTGTAGGTATAGGGGGTGGAGGAAACAACACCATTAACAGGATAAATGATGTGGGTATTATAGGGGCAGAAACTATAGCAATAAATACTGATGCACAGGACCTTCTTTATACTAATGCTGATAAAAAAATCCTTATAGGCAAGGAACTGACAAAAGGACTGGGTGCAGGGTCTATACCTAAAGTTGGTGAAGAATCCGCAAGGGAAAATGAGCATGAGATTAAGCATGCATTAGAAGGCAGTGATATGGTCTTTTTAACCTGTGGCCTGGGAGGAGGAACTGGAACAGGAGGAATTCCTGTTGTGGCTGAAGTAGCAAAAAAAACAGGAGCTCTTGTTGTAGGGGTAGTGACTATGCCTTTCAGAATGGAAGGCCAGAGAAGATATGAAAACGCTGTTTACGGTCTGGAAAATCTCCAGAAAAATGTAGACACTTTGATTGTTATACCTAATGAAAAACTTATGGAACTTGTTCCTGACCTGCCATTGCATACTGCTTTTAAAGTAGCTGATGAAGTGCTGACAAACTCAGTTAAAGGAATAGCAGAGCTGGTAACAAAAGCAGGATTGGTCAACCTGGACTTTGCAGACATAAAAGCTGTGATGGGAAACGGAGGAGTATCATTAATTGGTTTGGGAGAATCAGATTCAGAAAAAAGAGCAGAAGAATCAGTTGAAAAAGCAATACAGAACCCATTGCTGGATGTAGATATATCAGGTGCAAACGGCGCTTTAATCAATGTTTCAGGTGGTAATGACATGAGCCTGGATGAAGCCAAAAGGGTTGTTGAAAAAGTATCTGAGCAGCTGGATGAAGACGCCAGACTAATATGGGGTGCACAGATTTCAGAGGATCTGGAAGGAATAATAAGGGTTATGCTGATAGTTACTGGAGTAAGGTCAAACCAAATAATAGGGCAGAGGATAAGCCCTAAGAGCAAGAAAGAAGAAATCGAGAATGAACTGGGCATCGAATTTGTGGAATAATTATTAATATAATGAGAAATTCCGTAAACTTTAAAAAACGTTGCTTTTTTCTAAAGATTTATAAAGTATTATAATTAAAATGAAAAACAATAAACAAGAAAGTCTGGGTGCTAAACTAAAAGAATTCATTAAAGAATGTAAAAGGGTATTAAGGGTTACAAGAAAACCCGAAAAAGATGAATTCAAGAATATAGTTAAAGTTACAGGACTAGGAATTACTGCAATAGGGTTTATTGGTTTTATAATCCAGATAATAAAGCATTTATTCAGTTAAAATGGAAGAAGAAAACAAAAAGGAAACTGAAAAAGAAGAATCCGGCGAAAAAAAGGATAATAAGCTGGAAGATATAAATATATTTGCATTAAGAACTACTGCAAACAGAGAAGACCAGGTAATGAGTTTTTTAGTCAGCAATGTGAAAAAGAAAAAAATTCCTGTATACTCAATAATAAGACCCCACGGGATGAGGGGTTATATCTTCCTGGAAGCTGAAACACAGTCGGATGCAGAACAGGCAGCATTTGGAGTTCCTTATGCAAAAGGAATATTAAGAAAAAAGGTTAAATATTCTGAAATAGAGCATATGCTAGAACAGACAAAGGTAAAAAGAAATATACAGAAAAACGATATTGTAGAGATTATATCAGGAGCATTTAAAAGGGAAAACGCCAAGATCATGAGGGTTGATAAGGATAAAGGTGATGTTGTTGTGGAGCTTCTCGAAGCCGCAGTTCCAATACCTATAACCCTGAAAATGGACTCTGTCAAGGTAATCAGAAGAGAAAAAGAAGAGGGCGAGGAAGAAAAAGAACAGGTGTAAAAATATGGCAACTCAATCTATAGAAGTTTTAATTGAAGGTGGAAAAGCAACAGCAGCTCCTCCATTAGGACCTGCTTTAGGTCCCTTAGGCGTAAATATAGGGGAAATTGTAAATGAGATTAATTCCAAAACCAAAAACCTCATGGGAATGCAGGTTCCTGTTAAAGTTGAAGTAGACAGTGAAACCAAGAAATTCAATATCAGCATAGGTACTCCAGCAGTATCCTCATTAATACTAAAAGAAGCTAATATACAAAAAGGCTCAGGAAGGCCGCAGGATGAAAAAGTAGCAGATGTTGCTATTGAGCAAATTATCAAAGTCGCAAAAATCAAAGAGAAAAGCCTGCTTGGCAAAGACCTTAAAAATAAAGTCAAAGAAGTTATGGGGAGCTGTGATTCAATGGGAGTATTGGTTGAAGGGCTTCCTGCAAGAGAAACAATACAAAAAGTAAATGAAGGGAAATTTGACAAAGAGATTGAAGAAGAAAGGACTGAAATCAGTGAAGAGAAAAAGAGAACGCTTGAAAGCAAGAAAAAAGAAATGCAGGCTGAGCTTGAGAAACACCACAAAGAAGAAAAAGAAAAGGCTGAAGCCATTATCAAAAAAATGGCAGGAAAGGAGAGAAGCGATATTAAGCATGCTCTTGAAGAGGAAGGAATACCTTCAGAATTAATAAACCAGTTACTGCCTGCTGAAGGTGCAGTGGCTGAAGGTGCTTCTGCTGGAGGAGTAAAAGAAGAAAAAGCAGAAGAGCCAGCAAAGGAAAAAGCCGAGCCAAAAGAGGAAAAATAATTTTTCTATTTTAGTTTTTTTATTA
This sequence comes from Candidatus Woesearchaeota archaeon, assembly GCA_016928115.1. Lineage (GTDB taxonomy): Archaea > Nanobdellota > Nanobdellia > Woesearchaeales > UBA9642 > JAFGLI01. Next base: position 48,576 of record JAFGLI010000010.1, read on the forward strand.
TATTTTTAAGGGATTAACCGAAAGTTATATCCCTTCTGTTTTGATTACTTGGAAATTTTTTCCAAGTTCAAAATTCTTTGAATTTTGTAAAACTTTTGCCTTTACGGGAAAAGTCTACGCCAGGTCCAGGATTTGAACCTGGAATCCTTTTCAGGATCCGCTTTCGAGGCGGACGCATTACCTGATTCTGCCAACCTGGCTTTTAAGAAAAATAAATATATGCTCTGTCCGGGATTCGAACCCGGGTCATCGCCTTTCTCTGATAAATCTTAAACTTATTATCATCCCGAGAGGGCGATATGATTAATTGCCCAACCTTATCAGGTTTACCGGACTACACCAACAGAGCATACCTCTCTACTACGTTCGCGGGCCCAGGGATAAAAGAAAACCTTTACGGTTTCCTAGACCCCTGATCCGTTCACTATGTTAACGGGCCCAGGGGGATTTGAACCCTCGACCCCATGGTTTCTTTCTCTATAAACTAAAAGATAAGAGCCATGTGCTCTACCAGACTAAGCTATGGGCCCTGAATTAATATTTTTTCTGTTTTGAATTTATTCTGCTTAAACTTTTCTTAATTTAAAAAAGAGCAACGCCCAGGCTGGGATTTGAACCCAGAATTCCCAAGGGAACAGGATTAGCAATCCTGCGCAATACCAGGTTATGCGACCTGGGCATCGACGTTAAAATAATACAAATTTTAGAATTCTATAACATTTATAAATATTACTAAAAAAACTAAAAACCACTAAACTCTTCATACTTCAAAACTTCTGTTAAAAAATGAGAATGAATTTCTTCCAGTTCTATTTTATTTAATTCCTGCTGGAAATCATGAAAATCCCTCATTCCGAAAAATAAGGCATCGAAACAATAATCATAATCCTTCAACTCAAAGATATTATTAATATATAAGCAGTTATCCAGAAAATCAAATAATTCTTTTTTATTCTTGGATTTTACAATAAAAAAAACCCTTATGCCCAGACCAATTTTTTTAAAGTCTATAAGGGAAACATATTTATCAAAAAAGCCCTGCATGGAATAAAAATAATCGAAAACAGTGGATACAGGAATGTCAAACTTTCTTCCTATTTTAGCAAAACCAATCCGTGAATTCTCCTGAATTTCCTTAAGAATATTTTTCTGATTTTCTTTCATATTGATATTATAAAAAAAAGATTAATAAACCTTTACAGCAAAAAACCGGAAAACTTACTTAAATATCTATTATCCTGCCTTCAGGACCGGGGTTAATCAGTTTGGTTTCCCCAATATTCTCCTCTTTCCCGCCGTATTCATGCAGATGGCCGAAAATAACAATAGCAGGCTTTGTCTCATTGATAAAAGCCCTTGTTGTCCTGTTGCCCACATGCTCCCCGTTTATTATATCCAGCTGTGTCCCGTATGGGGGGCCATGTATCATAAAAATGACTTTATGCTCATCTTTAATCTTATCTTTAAAAGCCTCGCCAACTTTATAAAAACCACTGTCTGTCATGCTAAAACCTCCTCCACCATAGCCTAAGATTAAATATTCATCCCTGACAAACATTCCTTTGTGAATCTGAAAAACATTCTCTAAATTTTTAGTCAATTCAGTTAAATTTTCCTCAGACTCATGATTCCCAGGTATAATCAAAACCTTTTTACCCATTTTATTTAACTCATTGAGAAAATAATCCAGCTCATTTTCAAAAAAAGTCAAATCACCCGCACACAATATTAAATCAACCTGTTTGGCTTTTTCTTTTATTTTCTCAAATATCTCCTTATCCCCGTGCAAATCTACAAAAGCAAGAATTTTCATTTTTTCATCTTAAAGTTTCCTGACTGAAACTGTTTCATTAATTTATTAATGTTTTTCCCTTTTCCAAGCCCTTTCATCTTTTTCATTATGTTCTTTGACTGCCTGTACTGCTTAATCAATGACCTCACATCTTTTATATCCAAACCTGAGCCTTCTGCTATTCTTTTAACCCTCTGCCCCGATATCAAATCAGGATTCTCAAGCTCCTCTTCAGTCATCGAGTCCATTGCAAACTTCCATTTTTCCAGGTTCTCCTCCTGGACATCCAGTACATTATCAGGCAAATCCATTCCTGAAAACCCAGGAACCATTTTCATAATTTTCTTAAGCGGGCCCATTTTTTTCATAGCATTCATCTGCTCATATAAGTCAACAAGGTTAAAATCACCTTTCATAAACCTCTGGCTTATATCAACTGCCTTCTCTTCATCAATAGAATGCTTTGCCTTTTCAAGCAAAGCCTCTATATCACCCATGCCCAACAACTGTGAAATAAAGCCTTCAGGCCTGAATTCCTCAATATCATCAACCTTCTCCCCAACACCAATAAAAACTATGGGGGACTTTGTTGCTGCGCATGCAGCCAGAGCGCCTCCTCCTTTTGCTGTTCCGTCAAGCTTTGTAATAATAACACCATTAACCTTACATGTCTCATGAAACTTCTCAGCCTGCTTTCTTGCAGCCTGCCCTATGTCTGCTCCCATTACCAACAGATTCTTATCGGGCTTTATTATCCTGTTCAGGTTGGTTAATTCCTTAATCAGCTCTTTGTTCAATGCATCCCTTCCTGCAGTGTCTATAATAACCAGGTCATAATCATTAAGCTTCTTTGAGAATTCATTATATACTTTAATTGCATTTTTTTGCTTCTCATTGCCGAAAAAATCAACCTTTATTTTATCTGACAACTGCTTCAGCTGGTCATAAGCAGCAGGCCTGTATGTGTCTGTCTGCAGTAACGCTACCTTTTTCCCTCTTTTTTTAAAATGCTTGGCTATTTTTGCAGCAGTTGTTGTTTTTCCATTACCAAACAAGCCGACAAGCATAATTTTTACAGGCTTTTTGCTTATTTCTATTTTAGAGCCTTCGCCTACAAAACCGACAAGCTCCTCATATATGATTTTAATAAGATATTCTTTCTTATCCAGTCCTGAAGGTGCTTTTTCCTCCAAAGCCCTTTCCTTTATTTTCTTGGTAAGTTCCATGACCAATGAAACATCAACATCACTTTGAAGTAAGGCTCTCTGTATGTCTTTTATTATCTCCTGTACCAGAGCCTTATCTAAGAACAAAGCTGATTTTATCTTCTTCAGACTGTCTTTCAATGAGCTGCTTAGCCTATCCAATACCATAGATTTCTGAAATAAAGTTTAGTTTATAAATGTTTATGTAAAAATAAGAGGAAATTAGTTAATTTTATAAATTGACGATATTTTCAGTATTTCAGCGCATCGGTGGTCTAACGGCTATGACTGCGGCCTTCCAAGCCGCCTATCCGGGTTCGAATCCCGGCCGATGCATTGGTCCTAATTGCCGGAGTGGAGGAAGCAGGAAGAGGCCCTGTAATAGGCCCCATGGTTATGGTAATTGCAGTTATTGATGAGAAAAAAGAGAATGAATTAAGAAAAATTGGTGTAAAGGATTCTAAATTAATACTGCCTGAAAAAAGAGAATATTTGTTTAAAAAATTAAAGGGAATTGTTGATTATGAAATGATTATTGTTGAGCCAAAAGAGATTGATGAGGCATTATTGTCTGAAAGATTAAATCTGAACTGGCTTGAGGCTGAAAAGGCTTCTTTTTTGATAAATAAAATGTTTAAAAAAAAGAGTTTTGATAAGGTTATTCTGGATTGTCCTTCGACTAATATAAAATCCTATACAGATTATGTTGAGAAAAACCTTGAATTAAAAACAAGGAAAAACATCAAGGTCATAGCAGAGCATAAGGCAGATGTAAACCATATTGTTGTAGGCGCTGCTTCTATTATAGCAAAGGTTACAAGAGACAGGGAAATAGAGAAAATAAAGAAAAAAATAGGAAAAGAAATTGGCTCAGGTTATCCTGCTGACCCAAAGACAAAAAAGTTTCTTAAGGAAAACTATGACAAATACCCTGAAATCTTTAGAAAGACCTGGGATACTTATAAAAAGATTGTAAATGACAAGAAGCAAAGGGGATTGGAGGAGTTTTAATATAATCCACTACAAATATTTCTTAATTTTTTTAATATATAAATTATTAAGGCCACCAAGCCTGAATATTACCACAGCATCAATTTTTTGTTCTTTACAAAAAGATAAATCACTATCAAGATTTTCTGGTGTTAATATTGGCTCATTTCCAAGTATGCCAATAGCAATAGTCCCTAAGCCTATTTGGAGATTTTTGCCTAACTCTCTGGAACATTTTCTGATATATTGCTTTATTTTTTTCAAAAGAAACTTGTTTTTAACCATACTGGAATAAAACATTATGATTTTTTTATGAGGATATTTATCAACAGGATAAGAAACACCCAATGCCCAAAATATTTTTTGGATAATTTTGCTTGAGACTGGATATTCTGCTGTCAGAATCTCAATATTTAATTTTTCTGAATCTGCAAAAAACCTTTTTATCAATTTTTTATTTCTAAAAAAAGAAAATAAATTCAATAAAAATAACTTAATATTAAGAAAAGGTAATTCCAGATCAATAAGGATTTTAAGTGGCTTGTCTTTTTTACGTTTAATCAGATCATTGTATAATTCTTTTAATTCAGAAGTATATGAAAATGGGGATATGTAATAAGACTTTTCTAAAATCGGCCAATAAGCTACTTCAACTTTTGAGTTAATTTTTAATATTTTCTTTTTTATAATATTAAACTCTTTTAAAGACTTTGAAGCCACATAAATTACAGAAGGAAAATCTACAAGCTTTAATTTTGCTAAATTTTTATCATTCGGGAATTCCTCAAAAAAATCAAC
>JAFGLI010000011.1 GCA_016928115.1 Candidatus Woesearchaeota archaeon
AAAATGAAAAAAGCAATGTTGTCTATGAAAATACTAATTCCGTTATTGATACTTATAATGATTTTTTTATTCATGATTTCATTTATTATGAAAGTAAGGTCTAATCTGATAAGCTAAAAATGATATTAACTAAAATAAAAAAGAGGAATATAATTAAGAATAAAAAAGCACTTGCAATGACCACTCTTGCTATAGTCATAATGGCTTCCCTGAGCTTTTTGATTATTTCAGGCGTTATTGTTCATACAAAGAACAAGGCAAAGCTTCCTGAGGGGTTTGTATGCAGGATGTATCTGAGTGCACAGGAAAAGGCTGAAGAAACAGATAAAATACCCTTTTTCTCATATCCTTTTTATGGTGAAACCTATTGTGAAACCTACAAAAGATACATACCGTATAAAGAGAGCAAAACAGGAGAGACTGATTCAGACATAGACAATTATGCAGAGAAAGAGAAAATAATAGAGCAGATAGCAGAAAAAATAGCAATAAGCTGGTGGGAAACACTTGAAGGCCAGAAAAGGAACATCTTTCAGGATACAGTATTTAATAATAATAATTGTTTTCTTACATATATTATTGAAGTTGAATCCACAAGAAAATTCCCAAAAGAGGAATCTATAAATGGAGAAGTGTTAAAAGAATATCTGAGGTGGAACCCTTACACAACTTTAGAAGAAGGAGATATAAAAATACAATACACTTATATGGATTATATCCAGGGATGGAAAGAGGGAGAAGGCCGTTTTGTTATCGGGACAATAGATGAGGTTAAAGATTATAAAAGCACTGAAACATCATTGGAAATACAGCCAGGCCAGTCTTATGCAATTTTAGTCATAAGCCCTACAACTTCAGGAGGGGGGAAATTATTGGATTTTTTTAACAAATATAAAGAAGAGCCATATAATATTATTATATTCACAGAATATGATCCAATTAAATTAAATGATGTCTGCAATGTAGTTATAGGGTGATAATATGATAAAAAATAATATTAAAAATAAAAAAGCACTAACTGTAAGCAAATTAATAACAATAATTGCGATTGTTGTTGTGCTTCTTATTGTTATGGGGTTTATGATAAAATCAAGAGGAGCTATTATTGATGGAATAGACAGCTTTTTTGCCAATATGTTTAAGCCCCATTAGAATATAAAAATGAAACCAATTATAAATTATAAAAATAGAGGATTTTTAAACTTAAAAAGCAGGTTTTTAAGTAATAAAAAAGGAGTTACAATAAGTATGCTTGTAAAGATTGTTCTGGGCATTGCTGTTTTATTAATTATACTTTATTTTTCAGGGATATTAGGTGATCAATTAAATAAAATTGTTCCTGAGTTTCCTGTAGAAGAAACAGAAGAGGGAATAATGCTTGCACACGGCCTTCCTGCAGAAATGGGGATAACTTTTGCCAAGGTTGCTTTGGCCATGGAAGCTGAGCCCTTAGAAGGCAATGAAGGATTACCTTGTATAACATCTATAGATTTGAATGTAAATGATTTAACTAAGTCTTATATTGAGGTTATACAGTTTGATGATTATATCAGTTTGGTTTTAATAACAGATGAAGGAAAAGAAGTTGGAAGAAAAAAGGTTTCAAACAAGGATTTTTGTGTTATTGTTGATGATGCAGAAGCTGAGTCAGTATACATGGAAATGCAATTATTGGCTGCAGAGATGTATGGCGGTTTTAAGGATAAACCTACAAAATTAAAATCAAGCAGTTTAGAATATAGTGAGTTTAAAGCCCAGTTTGAAAACCTGAAAGAAGGTAAAGCTGAGCCCCTTTATTTGCCAACATATAATTCTTTTGAAAAATTTATTATAAAGCCCGGCACAAATATTCCTTTTTTTAACCCACCTTATATCATGCATTATGGAGATACTGTCTGCATGTTCATTACAAACAAAGACAGTGAAGAGTTTATTCAGGATATAAAGATAGATTTAGGCATTAAGGTTTGTGAAAAACCAGAAATAACTTACTGTAATTATATAGATAAATGCAGTGATTACAGCACTGTGTTAACATGTATTGAGAATCCATGTGAAGTTAATGAAGAATGTCTTCCTGTTTTTGCTCCTGAAGGAGAATATGGTGTTATGTTCTTTCAATGTGGAACCTGCAAAGATGTTGAAAGTTGTGATAATTATTATATTTTTCCAGATAAGGATACTGAGGCAGGCACTCTAACAAGAGAAAATTGCATAAATGATCTTTGTGAGGTTAGAGAAGGCAAGGATCTTAAATGTGTTGTTAATGAAGGAAGGTTCCTTGTACCACCAGATTGCGATCTTGGTTGAGTAAGAGATAAAAAATGAAAATAAATATTAATGATAGAAAAGGTGTTGCTAATATTATTGTTTTAGTAATCCTGGCATTATTAACTTTGATTATTATTTATATTGTTGCTGTAAATAAAATACCTTCTATAGGTAAATATGCTGTAGATGAAACTGATTTAAATAAATGCAATATATTTCTCGACTTAGATGAAGATGATGAAAAAAATATAGATGATGAATGCCCTTGTGATGCGTATGCAGGAAAAGAGTATTATCATATTGATATGAGCAATAAAGACCTTTCAAAAAGTATAAAAGAAAAATGTGAGAATGTTCCTTTGGTTAAAGAAGATAACCTTTATTTTATAGAAGAGGATTTTGAGACAGAATGTGTTCTTACTGGCGGAGTTTCTGAGGAATTTATTGAAAAAGAGGAAGGCAGAGCAATTCAGTACTGCATTACTTCTGAAGAGGAATGTGATGAATTATTAAAGAAAGAATGTGCACTAAAAAAAGACAACTTAAAGATAAATACTGATTTGAGTTAATAAAATGCATCTGAGAAAAATACAAAAATCAAAAAAAGGAGTGCAGCTCAGTTTGGAGTTTTTAATGGGCGATATTATATCAATTTTCATAGCCATACTTATTATTCTCTTAATAAGCAAATGCACAGCAAGCCAGGACCAGACACAAGAGTCTTTTTTTGAATTGGTTGAAGAATTAAATGATTTTAAGGAAGATTCATCATTTGCAGCTGGAACAGGAATCAAAGAAGACATTTATCTTGAAAAAGGATATATGATTGTTTTTTTCAATAAAGAGCAGGATGAGGTTGTTTATGATGTTGAGTTATCTAACGGAAAATTAGCACCTGCAACACCTTTTAATCTCCATATAAGAAAACCTTCTACTTTAAAAGACCAAAGCGGATTGTGTTTATATTCTGGGATTTCAACAAAACCATCTACTGTTAAAAATGGAGCTAATTATATTGAATACCCTGACTCCTGTAGTGACCTTAAAACAGTTGAGAATTGTATAAAATATAAAAAAGTGATATGCAGGGCTGTAGATGATGTTAGTTTTTATAATCTTTATTCAGATGACAAAAATATCAAAACAATTCCAACCGAAGATTATTCAGGAGGTCATTATTTCATAAAATACGGGCAGGGTTTTGTAATGGAAAAATTTACAACCTTATTAACTGGTTTAGCAGGTAATATGCAGACTTTAACTATAGAAAAAAATAAAGAAGATAACAGTGCATTAGGTGTATGTATGTTTCCTGTTGAAGCAACAGAAGGAAAAGAAACAGAAGGAAAAGAAGCATCTTGTTTCAATCAAGACCAAAACAAGGAAATTGAAGCAATAGTTGAGTTTAATAAATTCAAAACTTTTTTTGAAGGAATTGATGATTGGAAGGTTCCTGGTGAGAATATAGAGGAGTGTGTGATTCCTAGCCCATATTTAGATAAAATTTTGTTTGATAATAAATATAAAATTGTTTTTGAAAATGAAGAGAAAACAATAAAAAATGAAGAAGATAAAGAAGAAAAAATAAATGTTCTTAATATTAAATTAAAAAAAGGCGAAGACATGATTCTTAAAGAATTTGAGATAGATAATCTTAAGTTATATTTGAATGAATTACAGTTTAAGATTGAAAATGATAAATGTGTTCTAGACTCTAAAAAGCAACAAGAAATCGGAGATGATTTTTCTGTAAGTCTTTCCAATATTCAAAAATTTAGATATTTAGATAACCGATTTTTATTCTTTAAAGAAGAAGATAAACTTAGTATTATAGAGCATAGTAAGGAAACAGTCGGGAACTGGCCTTTGAATGGTTGTAGTGGTTATACTTATTCTAATCTGGCTAGAGATTTAGATGCGAATAAAGGAGTAACTAATTTAGTAATTAGAAAAGAAAATATAAAAGAGGAATTATTTACTTTTTGTCAAGAATCTTCTTAAAAACAAAAGAATATTTATTATGATTTATTGTTAATATTCTCTAAAAAATTTATTTATTACCTAAAAGTAGTAAAATAACCGAAACATTTATAAATAAGTATTACTTAATATTATAGTTAAATAAAAAAGGTGATATAAAATGTCTTTAACTGAAAAAATAAAAAATACAGCTTCAGACATAGCATCATGGGTAAATGAAAATAAGAAAACTTTAGGATTAACAACTCTTGGCCTTTATATGGGTCTAATAGGTTGTTCTAAGGGACCATCAAAAGTAGAAATAATACCTGAAGAGGTAACAAAAATTGGCGAGTGTATTGCAGTTAGTGGATATGATGTTCAAGATAAAAAAGCAGTAGCTATGATGAAGTGGAACTATCATCCTATAAGTATTGATGAAGGAATGGGCGACATCCAGCATGAGATAGATGATGGTGATAAGGAGCCAATAGAGTTAGAAGTTCTACAAAATGCAGATAATACTTATCTAGTCAAACCAATAAGAATTGGTGGTACTTTTTACTCTGATTAAAGAATCAATAAAACACCCCAACACCCACAAACCCCTTTTTCTTTTTTTCACTTTTTCTTTCGTAGCTTTTTGCTTTAATCAAAGATCAAACAAAAAAACATAGTCACTTCGTTCTTATCAGGTAAGAAAAAATAAGAAAAAAAGGTTATTTTTCTTATATGGTAAGAAAAAGATTTATAAATGATTAGTTATTCTTACTTAGTATGAATAAGGAAAACATATTGATAAAAACTGCTAAAGAATATTTTGAATCAGGAAATGAAAGCCTGAAAAAAGAAAGATATAATTCAGCTGTAATATTATTTTTTAAATCATTAGTGGCTTTAACTGATTTATATATTATGCAAAAAACAGGAGAAACCCCTTCATCTCATTCAAAAAGATTCAGGATTATAGAGAAAAAATGGCCAAAAATATATGATATATTAGATAAAGATTTTCCATTTTATCAGAAGAGTTATATTCAAATAATGCCAAAAGAACTTGCTGAGGTAATAAAGAAAGATGTTAACACTATGGCAAAAAAAACCAAAATTAAATTACAGTAAAGATGTATTAGATATAATACAATACGGTTCCAGTATAGAAGAAGGAAAAGATCATAATGATATTGATATTGCTGTTATATTCAAAGATATTCCTTTGGAGAAACAATTAAAAGAAGCCCAGAAGATAAAAAAACAAATAAGAAAATATGTAGATGTAAAAGTGGATGTAAATTCATTCAGTTTCAGAACATTATTTGATGAAAGTAATTTCGCAAGAGAAGGCATATTAATCTATGGGAAAAGCACAATCACAGGTAAATATTTTGCTGAAAAGCTGGGTTTTTATCCCAGAATACAAATAAAATATAATTTATCAAAACTAGAAAAAAAAGACAAGATAAGATTTAATTATATGCTTTCAGGAAAACAAGGCTCTTATGGCTTATTGAGAAGGATTAATGGAAAGATTATATCTCCTGGCTTAATAGAAATAGAACCCATTTATAAAGAAATGATTGTTAAGAAGATTTCTCAGTTTACTTCTGATTTTGAGGTTATGGAATTATTAAAAACATAGTCACTTCATTCTTCACTATGCTCAAACCAAAAAACACAGTCACTCACTACGTTCGTTCGTAGTTACTCAAATCCCTTGGATTTGTGAACTTAGGAAATGCTAAGCATTTCCGTAAGCTTTTTGTTTTTAATTACCCTTAAAAACAAAAAACATAAAAACCTGACAAGACATTTCTATAAGATATGAGAGATTTTTTATCAAGATTAAAAATCAATAAAAAAGGGTTGAGTGTTCCTCTGGTTCTTTTTGAGGTTGCAGTAGGCATTATGGTTGTCTGGGGGATATTCTTCCAGGTTATTGTATTCAAGGTTACTGATGAGGTTAATTTCAACAATGAGTTCCAGGTAAAGGATGCTGCTTTATTAGTAGACACAATGCAAAGCACTCCATATGATATAACCATAAACTATCCATTTCATTCTTCAAGAGGAGAAATAGAATTAACTAAAAACAGCCTGAACCTTTATTCACAGATTTCTTTATGGGATGAGATAAACCCCATCGCTTCATCTTTTTACCCCATAGTCTATAATTCAAACATAAACCTAATAGAATCAAGGCAGACTGCTGCTTCTTTGGCATTCAACAAGGAAAATAATATGCTTTCAATGGCTTTTTACTCATTTTTATCAAAAGAAGAGATGTTTTCTGAGATAGACACTTCAAGAAATCTTGGAGAAACAAGTTTTTACATAAGCTCTCTAGATAGTGAGCTGGATTCTTTAACTAATAAAATAAAAGTATTTCTGAGGAACAATCATGGTTCAGATATGCTTTCAAAGCCAGATAATGCAGATGTTATAATCTATTTCGGCTTTAATGATGATGATTCAGAAGATAGTTCATTAAATTTTTATTATACGCCTTTAAATGAGCCTGTTAAAAAGAAGTTCTCATATATTGTTTCAGGAAACATCGATATTGATTTTGATAGTATTGCAATGGAAAGACTGGGAAAACATAATGCCCCGGCCTATTCAGGCTTTGATATAATGGCAATGGAAACAGACAACCTTGCTGTTTATATTGAATTAGGCAAAAAGGAAAATTATATTGAATATATGACGGATGAAGAAAACCAAGGAAAACTGGCTGAAAATATCTATAATTCAATAAAAGAATATTTTGGAGATTAAAAAAATGAAAATAATTTCATTCAATGGCAAAAAAGCACAGTCTGGCTATGAAGTAGGGCATACTCCCTTATATTATCTGGCTGTCCTGGTTTTTATGCTTATAGCAATATTCATGCTTTACGGGCTTTCATCAGGCTATGTTTCCTCAAGAATACATATAGATAAAGTGGTTTCAGATGAGATTTATGTGGAAAGGTTTTTTTCAAATTGTTTTTCATATGAAGATGAAGGTACGGGAAGGATATATTCAGGGATAATAGACTGGGATAAATTTACAGAGAAAAACCTTGATGACTGCTTTTCAACACAAAAGAAAAGAGCAGAGATAACACTCACAAATACAGATAATGATAAAACAAAAAAAATAACAGCAGGCGAAGGCTATGTAAAAAGATATTACAGATTTTATGTTTTGATTTATGATGATGGCAAAATACAAAAAGGCTCTATGAAAATAGGCATTTCAGACTATTAAAAAATGATACCTTATAAAAATAGAGGATTTTTAAACTTAAAAAACAAGTTTTTAAGAAATAAGAAAGCACAAATAGAATCGTGGGTAGGCCTAGCAATAGGAGTTTTATTGCTAGCCATAGGAGTTTCCATAATAGGGATGTCAAGCCATGGCTTTAAGGATTATTCATCAGAAGAGAACTTTCAGGATTTTTATGAAATGAGTGCAAAAAGATTTCTTGTAGTATACTTAAGGACTCCTGTTGAGATTTCAGAACAAACAATTACAATGGCTGACCTAATTGCCCTTAATGAGAATAATAAATACAATAATGAAATAACTGAAGAAACACAGGAAATAATAGAAAGCTATCCTATGATTTATCGTATTATTATAAAATCAGATGATTATGAAATACCAATAAATAATCCATCATCATCCCAAGGAAAGAAAACAAGGTCTTACAGCAGTTATATTCCTTCACCAAAAGGGCCTGTTAATATAACCATAAATTTACACACTGAAACATGAAATTATTCAGGACTAAAAAAGGATTTGTACTGCCTATGATAATAGGCTTCGGCTTTTTAATAGCTGTAATTACAATAATAATTTCACTTAACATAAAAGTAGATGAGCTTGAGAAAGACAAGTACATAGGCAATTTTCAGTTATCAACCCTTAACACATTACAGGAAGGGAAAGCTGCCTTGTTATATATAGACCAGTCTGCAAGGATTGCCTCTTATGATGCTGTCTGGGAAATGGCTGAAAACAGCGGCTTAATACCTGAAGAATCTGAATTAAGCTCTGAAAAGGAGTTTGAATGCGGAAGCCACATATATCCTCAATGGACAACTTCAGAAAAAGAGTGCTTTCCAAATAAGGAAAATTCTTTTGAATATTATTTTAAAGACAGTTTTTCATCTATGCTCAGCCTTTATCCTGATAAGCACCTGCCTTCTGCTTATGATGTATTCTTAAAACAAGAAGAAAAACTAAAAGTCCAGGGAATTTCAGGCAGTTATTTAACATTTAACCTTGCAGAAGCAGAGGAAACAGAGTATGTAAATTATGAGCAGGCAATACCTATAGATAAGCAGCCCACAATAAAATGCTCATCAGGTGAATGTGTAAAAGGGGTGGCTGAATATTATTACAAAAGATACGGCCCATTGGGTTTAGGGCTGCCTTATGTTTGGGGAGGTGAAAGCCCTTATCTTTTTACCATGACACAGGATGACCAGGATAAAAATCCCGATTCTTTTTTCAAAGGTGTTTCACTTAGTGCAACACAGCCAGGGAAAAATGAAATGACTGTTCCTGGTTTTGACTGCTCAGGCTTTGTTTGGTGGGTTTTTAATCATGCCCAAATCTTAGGTTTTAATACAAGAGATAGTGCCACAGGTTATAGAAATTATGGAAAAACTAATGGCGATCTTATATGCGGTGAAGGACAAAGCAGATGCACTGTTGATTATCTAATTGAAAATGCTGAGCCGGGCGACTTATTATTTATTAATCCAAAACCAGATGACAGGGTGGGGCATGTTGCAATTTATGTTGGCAATGGGAATATAATAGAGTCTGTTTCATTAGGCTTAAGAAATGTAAGCCTGGCTAATTCAGGCTATGATGAAAATGACATTCAAAGTGTTTACAGGTTTAATTATAATACAGAAGGAGAGGATAAGTTTGATAAGGATAAATTTGAAGAATCAATAGGTGTTTCAATCAGCGGCACTTCTGCAATGTTCTGCCAGGGTTATGATCTTTCTCTTATTGAAGATGAGTTAAAAGGCTGTTTAGATTATTATGATGAGTTTAAAAACTCTATGTCGCAGGAAGGCTTATTCAATAAAGTGGATATGCTGTTTGTTTATTCATTAGCTTATCATGAGTCGGGCTGTATGAACATAGAAGAACTTAAAGCTGATTTTGAAAAAAGGAATGACCCCAGAAAAACATGGAAAGGAGGCATTATGCAGGTTGATGCCTGTTGGGACAAATGTTCTGATGAAGAAATAATTCAGAAAGGAATAGAAAAATTCTCCAATGATTATAAAAAAATAGAATCATTTGGAGTAAAGGATTCAAAAGTTATCATTACTCTTCTTTTGTTTTCATATAACAGGGGCCTGGGTGCAGCAGAAAAGGCATTTAAGTACTATGATGAAAAAGGATTGTCTTTAGATGATGCAATGTATAAGGCCTGTGAGGATTATTTCAATGCAGATGCTCTTTTAGAAGAGGGACTAACAGGAGTCTGTGATGTGAATAATAAGGAAAAAGGCGATGTGGAGAAATGCTGTGCAGGTGCAGTAACCGGAAAGAACTATCCAAATACAATACTGAACAAATTTTATGATTTCTGTGAAAAGGCAAACGGGGAAGTCAGCGAAATGCCTGTTTTTTCCTATAATAACATAGGGCAGTATAGGATAACACCCAATTTCCAGGTTGAGATAGATTATGACTTAACAATATATGATGAATTAAAGACGGTTGTTTCTGAGATTTATAATGAATGTTACAATAAAGAATGTGTTCAGGCTAAGATAGGTGAATGGAATGAAAAAGAGGATAAAAAATTTATTCTGGCAATAGGTTATTGTGATAAGAGTACTGAGCCTTCTAAAAAAATATTTTATGACCTTGCAGAGGAATTTAATTATGCAAAAAACGCACAGGAAGAAAACTGCTATAATGCGTTTACTATTGATTATATTGATTATAATGTTTACAATACTATAAAACCCATATTGCCTGACCCAACCGAGCTTATTACATCTGAAGATATTGAGCTATATCTTTCAGATAAAAATACAGAAAACTATGATTTTGATATTGTAGAAAATAAAGTTGATTTATTTGTATTAAAAAATGGGGATGAGTTGTCTTTGAATCTGGGAATGATGCCTGTTTTTCAGGGGCCATGTGATATAACCAAGAATAAAATAATGATGTGTGCCACACCCATGCCAGGATCCCAGAACTCTGTTTTTTATAATAATGAGCCTGTTAATATATGCTTCTCAATACAATTAAAGCCTGAACCTGTTGAACCAGTTCCTGAGGAATAATTTATTTCTTCTTATTTATCCTTGATGTCTTGGACATAAACGCCCCCAGTATAACACCAAGCACCACAAAAGCCCAGACAGTATTGGTTAAAACAAAAACCAGGCTTTCTTTGGCAAATATAGCCATAATTATTGCTAATGTTAAGAATATTCCACATAAAGTTCCTGCAAGCTTGACATAATCATTTGAGTCTGTATTTTTCATCATGGTTATCACCTCTTTTTTATTTTGATTAGTATTAATAAATATTTCTTTTTCTTTTTTGTCAAATAAAATTTTTTTAAAAAAATTTCAAAACATTTAAAAATAGGATTTTATAATAAATTAAAAAAATGGTGCCAAAAAGAGTATTCTTGACTAAAGGTGTTGGAGTTCATAAGGATAAACTCGCAAGTTTTGAGCTTGCTTTGAGAAATGCAGGGATAGAAAAATGCAATATTGTCTGTGTTTCTTCAATTTTTCCGCCTAATTGCAAGCTTATATCTAAAGATGAAGGGCTTAATTTGATTAATCCAGGTCAGATAACTTTTGTTGTGATGGCGAGAAATGAAACAAATGAGCCTAATAGGCTGATTTCAGCATCAATCGGGATGGCAATTCCAAATGACAGGCAGAATTATTACGGTTATTTGTCTGAGCATCACTCTTATGGGGAGAAAGGAGAAAAAGCGGGGGAGTATGCAGAAGACCTTGCTGCAACAATGCTTGCAACAACTCTTGGAATTGAGTTCAATCCGGATGTTGCATGGGAAGAAAGAGAGCAGGTATACAAGGCATCAGGTTATATTTTTAAGACAACAAATATAACTCAGTCTGCTGAAGGAAACAAAGATGGCCTCTGGACTACAGTGCTTGCTGCAGCAGTTTTTATTGATGATTAAAATATTGATATATAATTTTATAGTATTCTCTTTAAGAAATATAATAATCCCCGCAAAATATCCTGTTTGAGAACAACAAACTTTAAAAATAACAATTGAATCTTATTTTCTGTAAAGTTCAATCTTTATCATTTTAAGGGGGTCAAACTATGATAAATGTTCCATTTGATAAAATAAAGGAAAAAATAAAACAGGAATCCGGATTATCAGCAGAAGAGATAGACAAAAGGATTAAAGATAAGATGCAGGAGCTTTCTGGTTTAGTAAGCAAGGAAGGGGCTGCACACATAATAGCAAATGAATTGAAAATAGATTTGATAAAAACAGACAATCTGAAAATAAAAGATTTGCTTTCAGGCATGAGGAATATAGAGATTACAGGAAAGGTTATGGATAAGTATGAGTTAAGGGAATTTGATACGGGCGAGAGAAAAGGAAAGGTCGCTAATTTCTTATTGGGTGATGAGACAGGAGTCACAAGAGTTGTTTTGTGGAATGAAAATACCGGTTATTTCAGCAAATTTGAAAAAAACGATATACTGAAAATAAAAGGGGCTTTTGTAAAGGACAACCAGGGAAGGAAAGAATTAAGCCTCAGCTCGCAGGATTCAAAGATAGAAATTAATCCTGAAGGCGTGACTGTAAATGTATCTTCGGTAGTTTCAGACAATCAGTATCCTGAAGCAAAAAGGAAAAAATTAGAGGAGCTAAAAGAGGATGACACAAATATTGAGGTTTTGGGGACAATAGTCCAGATTTATGACCCAAGGTTCTTTGAAGTCTGCCCTAAATGCAATAAAAGAGTAAGGATTAAAGAAGATAAATATGTATGCAATGAGCATGGTGCTGTAGAGCCGAATTATAATTATGTAATGAATATCTACCTTGATGACGGGAGCGAGAATATAAGGACTGTTTTCTGGTCAAGGCAGATTGAAAAATTATTAAGCAAAAGCAGGGATGAGATATTGGCTTTCAGGGACAATATCGATAATTTTGCATCAGTTAAGCAGGAGCTTCTTGGGAAGATGATTAAAATTGTTGGAGATGTAAAGAAGAATGATAATTTTGACAGGATGGAACTTGTAGCAAAACTTGTCTTTCCCGATCCTGACCCTGAAGAAGAGATAGAAAAGCTTGATAAGGCTGTTGAGAAAACAGAGGAAACTGAGGAAAAAGAGATTGAAGATGAAGCATCAGGAGAAAAGGAAACCAAGAATGAACCAGAACAACCAGAGGAAAAACCAGAAACAAAAGAAGAAACAGCAACTGAAGAAACTAAAGAAGAGCCTGAAGAAAAAGCAGAAGAAGCCACAACTGAACAGCCAGGAGAAAAACAGGAAACCGAAAAAACAGCAGGTGAAGATGAAATAATAAGGGAAAATCCTGAGGAAATAGATTTCGGGGATGCTGATGATATTGATGACGACCTTGATGATGATATTGACATAGACGACGACATGGATATTGATGATGAGATAAAAACCCTTGATGATTTATAACCAATAATTTTATAAAATAACAGAATAATTAATAATTATTTTATAGGGTTTGAGGCTATAATGAATAAAAGGGGAATAATAAAAAGAGGATTAATATTCTTATTTATATTTTTCATAGTTTCAATAAATTATGTTTTGGCTGCTGCACCGGATTTAAATTTAAATACACCTTCAGAAGGCCAGATTTTTTCTCAGAGCACTACAACTATCACGTTAAATATTACAGCAACAGATGCAGATGGAGATGATATGAATGTCAGTTTTTATAAAGGTATTCCATGGGATTTAACTTCCTGCTCTTATGATAATGTGAATATTCCAACCCAAGATAATGGTCCGCAAGGTTTATTCTTCAGCTCAAATGGAATTAAGTTGTATGAGGTAGGAGGATCTTTTGGAAGTCAAAAGATTTATCAATACACCTGTTCAGACGCATGGAACCTATCATCATGCTCTTATGACACCATAACTCTTTCAATCCAGAGTCCTTGGCCAACAGATTTGTTCTTCAGTTCAGATGGAACTAAATTATATGAGTTAGATGGTTATATGACCCCCAGAATTCATCAATACACCTGTTCAGACGCATGGAACCTATCATCATGCTCTTATGACACTATAACTCTTTCAACAACAGATGGAGGTCCAACAGGTATGTTCTTAAAATCAGACGGAACCAAGATTTATGAAATAGGACGTAGCGGAGATAAAATATATCAATACACCTGTTCAGACGCATGGAACCTATCATCATGCTCTTATGATAATGTGAATATTTCAACCCAGGATAATGACC
>JAFGLI010000012.1 GCA_016928115.1 Candidatus Woesearchaeota archaeon
AAATAGTAAAAATATATATTGTAATACATAAATATTTTTATTAAACAATTATTTCTTAATTAAAAATGACACATCATTATAAAGGTAAATTTGTAATTCTTGACGGTTTAGATGGGTCAGGCAAAGGTACCTGTATTGAGGGATTAAAAGAAAAACTGACAGATGAGGGGAAAAAGGTTTTTGATTTGTGCAGATACTGGAAGGATAATAAAAAAGACATGGATTTTAATGAGCTTAAGCAGTATGATGTTGTGATTACAGAAGAGCCAACCCACATCGGTATTGGAAAAGTGATAAGGGATGAGATGATAGCAGACAACGGCAGGAAATACAGTGCAAGGGCCACTGCGCAGGCTTATGCTCTTGACAGGCTTGTTCTTTACAGTAAAGTCATACTTCCTCTGCTGAATGAGGGCAGAACAATAATCCAGAGCAGGTCTGTTAGCAGCAGCCTTACATACCAGAAATTACAGTCTGAAGAGCAGGGTGAGCCTTTGACATTAAATGAAATAGTTAGTATGGGGGGGAATATATTTGCTTTGGATAATGCCCCTGATTTGCTTATTATCCTTTCAGTCAGGGATGTGGAAAAGATTATCCCAAGATTAAAAGAAAGAGATAAGAAGGATAATTCAATATTCGAGAAACTGGAATTCCAGAAAAAACTAAAAGGATATTATGAAAGTGAATGGTTTAGGGAAATCTTTGAGAAAAGAGGGACAAAATTAGAATATGTATACACAGACAAATCCATAGAGGATTCAAAAGAGCAGGTTTTAAAGGTTTATAATAATTTTATGAACAACAATTAGTTCTCTATATAAACCTTAAGGTTATTAAACTTATCTTCAATGTGTTTTTTAAGTTTTTTTAAGAAAAAGAGGCTTGGCTTCTCTATGTTTTTGTATTTATCCTTTATCTTTTTTACAACAAAAGGCATTTCTTCTAGGCTTTCTTTGTTCATGTATCCTTCAAGCAGGTTAGCCTCTTCTATTCCATAATGGCTTGTGAAAGGCTTTATATGCCATCTGCATTTTATATTGTTTATCAGAGAGGCTGTTTTTATAAGCTCCTCTTTCCTGTAGACAAGCCCCGGGATGATTACAGTGACAAAGCTTATGTTTATTTTATCCTCATATTCTTTCATTAAGCAGAGGCTTTCCTTTATGTCCTTAATAATCTGCTGTCTGGTTATAAAGAAGGTTGCTGACTTGGTTATGTTTTCATAGTTTTCCAGCGAGCATTTTATGTCAAAATAAACCTCGTCTATAATATTATCTTCAAGCAGGCTTTTGAGGGCTTTGGGCTTTGAGCCGTTTGTATGAATACAGGTTTTAAGATTGTTATCTTTAGCCTTTTTAAGCAGATACCTTAAAACAGCCTTCTGGAACAAAGGCTCCCCTCCTGTGAATACTATTTTTTTTACATCATTGGCTTTCTTTATTATGTTTTCTATGTTCCCCAGTTCTGTTTTATAATAACTTTTTGTTTTCAGTATATCCTGGACATTGCAGTACTGGCAGTTGAAATTACATCCGTTAAGCCAGACCATGAGGCATTTTTCCCCGAAGAACATTTCTTTTGTAACAGCAGCAATATAGCCTTCCATGTTTATTTAGGTTTTTTAAAAACTTTAAAAACTTTATCCAAAATGACTGAGAAAAAAAAATCTAAAAAGAGCTTAATTAATAAAAAGAAGAGAGTGCTTATTCTTCTTTCTCTTCACTCTCCTGAGTGTAGAAGTTAGTAAGCTCCATTGAATTTTTCTTTGCTTCATAGCTTATAGCTGACATTTCTCGACCTCCTATTGTTCCTTTATTTTTCAATTTCTCGCTCTCCGGAGATTTCTTTCACAACAAATCTAGATTATATATTTAATATGTAAGAGCTTCTTTATAAATAATTTTATTCTTGAAAAAAATAGTTAGAAAATATATTTGTGAACTTATATTCTGCGCAACAACTGTAGTTATTGGGAAGTTAAACATTTGGAGAATCATGAATACCATAGCTCTTTTTTAAATCTTTAACTCTTTCTTCTATGTTGTCATATTCTTTTGAATTATAGACTATGTTTTTTCCTGGTAAAAAAGACATTTTTTTTCTTGAAGCCCAATAATCAGCCTCTCTAACAGCTAATTCTATTCTTGAAGGATTTAACAAAGCCCTCACTAATTCATCCATATATTCACCAAGCTCTTTACCTGTGAAAACAATATCTTCTGATTTATCCCATATAGAAAATGTTTTTTTATTTGAAAATACTGTTACCCAAGGAGCCATATGATATCTTATAGCATCTAATATCATCTGTTTTCCTGTTTTGTCTTTTAATTTAAAATTATTATCCAACCATTCTGCTGCTATTATTCCGTGCTGGTAATCTGTTGTTTTCTCCCAAGGATCGCCATTTTTCTTTATATCATGAAGTAGAAAAGCAGAATAAGAAAAATCTGTTTCTCTTGTATTAAAATGTGCTCTTTTTGCATATTCACCAATTACAGCAGTGCCTTTTTTTATATGTCTTATTAATCCACCTTTGCCTTGGTCTTCAGGAGGATGGAATTTTCCAGAGCCACTACAAGCACATGTCCAGAACTGTTCCGGAGCATTAATTAAAGCTTCTTTTGTAAATTTCTTTACATCCTTTGAATTAATATTTTCCAGTTCTTCATTTAAATTAGGTAGTTTTATTGTCATTTTTTATCTTCTTTTTGGGGGTTTTGTTAATGGTTTTGGAAACTTTTGGTAATTATCTCTTGAAATGGCTTCAATATTTATTGATTGAACAAAAGCATCTGGTGCTGTTTCTGTGGCTGGGATTAAGCCAGATTCAGCATCACAATGTCCTCTGAATATTTTGTAGTTGTCTGTTGTTGCCCCTATTTTATTTATAATCTGAAGGGGAGTATCAACCAGTGAAACCCCCTTAACTAATTCCATCCTGCCATTAGTGTATAACCTGAAGACATTTTTAGGTACTGTATGAAAATAACTTTCGTCTGTGTTAACATAACCTTCAATAGCTTCTTTTAATACAATGCCGTAATCCAAACCCTTTTTTCTGCATTCTTTGATAACCATTTCATAAAGTTCTTCTATAGTATGTTTATCTTCAGTTTCTACTTTAGTATTTGACATCCTTGGCAATGGGTCTTCATTGCTGTAGGTTCTTGCATGTCCGTTTGATTTTATTTTTTCTTTTAATTTATTGGATAATTTTCCTGCTGTTTCCCTTGAATGCAGGAAGTTTTTAAATATACCATTTTTTACAATAACAACTTTTTGGCCAGGAACCCCTTCAGCATCATATTTATAATGGCCGTTAAGATTTTCATCAGTTGGGTCGTCATAAACCGATATAAAATCTGCTGTTATTTTATCCCCTATTTTATCTCTTAGAGTCAGGGATTTTCCAACAACTCCTTTATATGAGGTATTTTCTTCATCATCCACCCTGTGTGCTTCAGAACCATGTCCTATTGCTTCATGCCACACTATGCCATGATTTCTTCCATCAATCACTGCGGGAAAAAGGCCAGACTTTTGCTGAGGGGCATTTTTGATTTTATATAATTGTTCAATAATTTTTTTTGTGTGTTCTTTTAGTTTTTCCTTATTGGGAAGATTTTTTTCTTCCATTTCATTAAAAGATTTATATGATTCCAGTAAAATACCTTTATCTTCAATATAAGCAAACAAATAAAGACTGAATATTTTTGAATAATCAATAATCCTTGTCCCTTCAGAATTTATGAGATATCTTTTGTAATTTTTCCTGACTAGATTTACACTGGGATTAACAACATCATCTTTTATAAATGACTCAGAAACTTCCCTTAAAATATCTTCCCATTTTTTTATATTGAATTTATCTTCAGGTTCATTTTCAATATAATTTACAGGTTCTTCTTTTGAAAAATATTTTATTTCCATATGTTCTTTATCATTACCTATTGATTTACTCATATTATCCAGATAATCTTTTCTTGCTTCATTAAATGTTATTGTTTCTATTTCATGTATGTGCTTTTCAAGTGAAAAAGGATCAGAGTCCTGGGGTATTGACACCAGGCCGTTTCCTGTTCCGCATCCTTTATCATAGTCTCCCACCCTTATTACAACCTCCCCGAAGTTTTTCATTTCATCTTTATCAACTCTTTCTATAGAGCCGTTTTCTGCAATGATTGTATCCATAGATAAATTCATAAACCTTATTGATGCAAAAAAAGGAGATTCATCTGAATCAGAAATTTTCATAATATCTTTAATACGCCTTTCACATGCTTCTATAATCTTTCTATCAACGTCATTCATTTTAAATCCCCCTGTTTAAATTATATTAATTTAAATTATATTAAATATTAAAACTCCAAGAAACAGCTTGGAGGTGGTTTATCAACACACCTCTTTTTTTAATTATTTCAAAATAGAATAATAATGAATATATAAATTTTTTTATTTTTTTTATTTTTTA
>JAFGLI010000013.1 GCA_016928115.1 Candidatus Woesearchaeota archaeon
AACCAAGGGTTTACACAAAGTGTACAACCCTTCTTTTGGGGTAATAGCACTTTTAAAGGGCTATTGGGGCTGCCGGGATTCGAACCCGGGTCTCACGACCCCTAATCGCGGAGGATAGCCAAACTACCACACAGCCCCTTTATGAATTAACTTACTAAGTTAAGCCTAATTTAAGCAATGGCTTAGATGATTATGTTTCTCTATCTTAAGTATATTGTCAACATAGCCCTCTATTTTATTATCGTGGCTTATTATAATTATCTGCTTTATTTTTAATGAGTCTATTATATCTTTTATTTTATCAAGCTGGGTGTTGCTGAAACCATCTGTGGGTTCATCAAGGATTATAAGATTTTTGGTTTTTATCCTTGTTATGAAGTCATTTATTACCTGGTTTAAGGCTAATCTATAGGATAAAGCAAGGGATGTTTTTTCTCCTCCTGAAAGATTATCTATATTGGTCTCATAACCGTTTTGTGTGATTACCGGAGAAAAATCCTCATTCAGCCTTACCTGCAATTCTTCCTCCTCAATAAGCACATGAAACCATTCTGTAAAATATTCATTAAACTGATGGTAAATCTTCATAAGGATATTTTTCTCCATTTCAGACATTAATTTTATAAAATTATCTTCAAGCCAGTTTAATAATTGCTTTATATACTCTATATTCTGCCTTATTTTTTCCTGCCCCCTTATTTGCTCATTTAATCTGTTTATGCTTTCTTCAAGGCTCTCTTTTTCTTTTCCTGATTCTGCTCTTTTTATCTCGGCATTTTTTTGTTTTTCAATTATTTCAGATAATTTTTTCTCGACAAAATTTTGTTTCTCATCTATTCCTTTATATTTATCGGCCTCTTTTTCCAGTTCTTTTCTCTTTTTTTCCAGCACATCTATATCTTTTTTCAGGCCAATATTTTCGTTTATAAGATTCCCTGTTTCCTCATCTCTTTCTTTTATGTTTCTTTCATGCACTAATTTTTCTTCAGTCTTGTATCTTAACCTTATAAGGTTCTCTTTTTTCTTTTTCAGCTCATCTATATTTTTAGTTGACTTTGAAAGCTTTTCTTTTAAAAAGCTGATTTTTTCATTCCATATTTTTATTTTATTATTCTCTTTTTCCTTAACGGTTTTTTTATGTCTTTCATCAACATCCTGCAGGCATGTAGGGCATTTGTTTAAGTCAGTTATTTTTCTTATGACTTTCTGGGAATGGTCTTTTCTTGTCTCCAATATCTGGATTTTCCTGCTTATTTTTTCCCTGTTGTCCAGAAATTTCCCAAGATTCTCATCCAGTTTCTTTTTTAAAACATCTCCATCAACCTCATCCAGAAAAGAGGGTATTTTTAAAGAGGATATTATTTTTCTTTCCTGCTCATTCTTTTGTTTATTATTCAGAATTTTTTTATTGTTTTTTTCAAGAGACTCTTTTTTATTATTTAATTCTGAGCTATTCTTAAAAAGTTCCTGTTTTAATTCATGGTATTTTTTAATCCTTTCTTTGTTCTTTTCTTTTTCATCTTCTGTTTTTTTTCTTTTTTCTTTTATTTCTTCCAGAGCCTTATTCAGAGTTTCTATTTTCTGCTGAATTTCTTCAATCTCTTTCTGCTTATCTTTAAACTCATCCATGTTCTTGTTAAGGCTTTCTGTTTTCTCATCCATATTCTTCTTTTTATTCTTTAATTCCCTTATATATAATACAGCATTCTCCTTTATTGTTTTATATTTGTCAATATCAAATATCTTCCTCAGGGTGTTTAATCTTTCATCCTTATCCTCTATTAAGATGGAATTCATCATCTCCTGGGGAGTATATACTGTATACCTGTAAATCAAGGATTTTGATTTTGAGACCATCTCCTCAGGATAGCCCAGCAAATTAAAAATCTTTGACTTCAACTCCAGGGCAGAGCCTTCTGTTTTTTTGCCGTTGATGACAATATGCCCTGAATCCTGCTGTATTCCTGAAGGTGTTTTTTTAAGTGTCCTCTTGATTGTGATTTTTTTGTTCCCTATTGAAAAACTTAATTTTACAGAGCCTTGTTTTTTTCCGTGCCTCAGCAATCCCGAGCCTGCTAATTCCCCCCTCCTTAAACCAAATATCGCAAACTCAATAGCCAAAAGCAAAGAGGTCTTTCCCGAGCCTATATCCCCGAGTATTAGAAAAGATGATTCTGGGAATTTTATAGTTTCATTCTCATAAGACCTTATGTTCTTTAATTCAAGAGAATTGATTATCATATTAAAGGGAAAAGAAGAGGTTTTTATATATTTTTAGGTTTTGGAACTCTGATAAACCCTGTGTGTCTGTGCTGTGAATGCCTTTGATTGTTTTTTTTGCAATCATGGCATGGCCAAGCGGAACTGACTTTGTTCGTATATAAATTATACTGTTAAAGTCAGTGGAGTAGAACAGGAGTTCACCAGAGTTTGTTTAGAATATAAATATTATTTAAAAGAAACTTTATCTCTGATTTTGGTTTTTGTCTTTTTTATAGTCCCTGCTGGCAGCTCAATGACAAACATGCATTTTTTCTTTCCTTTGTAGAATGTAAATGGTTTGAAATTCTGTATGATATCGACAACCTCATTCTTATCATCTACAAATAAAACATCAATAGGAAAGAATACAAAAAACATATGCAGGCTTACTTTTCTGGGGGGGAAAAACTCAAAAACAAGTGCTTTGTCTTTTAATTTACCGGAAAACATAAGCCCCTTGGCCTTTCCCAATATTCTCCTGTATATTATATATTCATCTGCAAGTTTTCCTGATTTTGTGTGGTTTAATAAAGCCATTTTTATCCCTGATAATTCCATAGTTTCATAGTGTTAAGGACAGTTTATATAATCAAGATTGCCCTGTACCTCATAAAAAGCCAGATGGTTATCTGTTGTATCGACCTTGAACCAGTCAGGAACATAAACCATGTTCTGTATGCTGCATTTGTTTGATGTTGTCCTGTTGCTGAAATAGATATAATCCACAACACTTTTGTCATTATCTATATCTATACTCTGGGCACTTAATTCAGGCAGATTGACAAAGCTTTCTATGCCGTATGGTGAAGATGAAAGATTGTTTGAAAAACGCATTAAAAAGCTTGGTGCATTAGTATTATTAACATATAATGAATTATTCACCATATACTGCAGATTAGTTGTATCATTTTTATTATCACTATCATCAACAAAAAAAGACCTGTTGAATCTTTTTACAGGCTTCTGTACTTTGCCTTTTGTATTTACACTATATAAAGGGTCCCTTACGTCAAAAATAGGGACTTTTGTTGAGAATGTGGTGTTATAATTCCATTCTGCAATATTTGTATTGTCTGTTATATTAACATTAGTAAAAACAATGACGTTAATGTGCCACGGGTCTGTATGGTACAGCTCAATCAATGTAACATTTAATTCAATATGGACATTAATTTTATCTGCATTTGCATTTATTCTTCGCTCATATTCCTGGAATTCTGAATTATTCATAACAGCCATATATGTGCCATTTATAGTCCCGTAATAAAAAACCTCCCTGAATGCCTCTCTCGGATGCTGCAAAAAAACACTATGGGATGAAATATAATCCTCCATTCCTATTAATGAACGATAGCCAGTAATATAAACTGCCCTTTGCGCATCATTATGAAAATCCTCGATAAAATCATCAATAGCCATTATCCTTATTTCTGTATTCCTCTGTTTTTCCCTTTGTGAATAATCAGAACTTGAATAAAAAACAGCATATACTATTCCTAAGAACAATATTGAAACAGCCATATATGCTATCCCTTTCTTCCCCATTGTTTTCGTTGTTCTTTTTATATTACTTATATTCATCTTATTTATTTTATTTTTGCTAATATATTTTTTAACATATTATTTCCATGTTTTAGCCTTGACCTGCACAGGTCCCCATAAATAAGGAACTCCCTGAACCATTGTTATGACAATTTCCAAATCTTCCTCCTCAAGATTTAGGTCTACCCTGCCGTCCTTATCAAAATCTATCTGGCTTAAGATTTCAAAAACAGCAATATCATAAGTATCGTTCCTGTTATTATAAGAACAACCAGGACTAAAACAGCCGCTGTTGTAATAACATAAATCTGATGCAGTCTCAGGTATGGTAAGGTTCTGATTACTGCCGTATTCAAACTCGACATTCCATATGCAGCCGTCATAATACTCATAAACATCCGTCCTTGTTATGGATGAATTCACCATTGCTGTGAATATGAGTGAATTATTATCAGAACAGTTGGTCCTGTTATACGGCGAGTCGCCCGTCTCTATTATAATAGTATTGTTGCCTGAGTTCAATCCTGTAACACGGATAATAAAAGGATCGCCTAATACACCATAATCTTCTGAGTATTCTGAAAGGTTAAAATCATAATTAGTTCCCACACCAACAATATCTGTCCAGTGGGAGCCTGAATATGATGCAACATGTGAATCTATAAACCTTAAACCCTGCGGAAGCTCAACAGTGGAATTGCAGCCATCAAGATTTTCCTGCATCTTTATCTCTATTTCATTAGCTCTCGGCTCTTCTATTACGGGCGTATAATTCAGGTTAATATGGGAATCACCATAGAGCCTTGATTTTATCATTTCCCCTTCAATATTTACAACCTGCTCATAATACTCGATGCTTATAACACTTCCCGCAAGATTCTCATATATTTCCTTTAATTCAGAAGCATTGGAGCTTGCATAATAGCTTCCGTTTCCACATTCAGCAATATTTTTAAGTGTTGTGTTGGCATTCAGGCAGTCATCAAGAGGACCAAACCCTATGCTGTGAACTGTGGCATTTAAATCACTATGGGCCCTGCATGAGCTGTAATTTGCATTCTGCATTGCTCCATCACAATTACTGCCGGTGCAGTCACTGTTTCCTGCACTGCAGTCAGAATACTGGCCTGAAACACCAGTTCCCTCCTCATCGCAGGAAACACAAAACCACCACCACCACGAGCCACATCCTGCACAATAGCCCGTAATTCCATCTGTCATTAAAACAATATACTTATTCCTGTTGGAGGAGCTTTCTGAATTCAGGACATCATAAGCCCTGTTTATAGCACAGGCAATGCATGTTCCTCCTGAAGGATTGTTAGGATACTCCTCTACACGGGCTTTGAGATAAGTTGAATCAGCCGTCAGGCTTTCATAATCACTGTCTGAATTAAAATCCACGAGTGCAACCCTGTTTCCAGTGGTATTTAATACAATATCAATAAAGTCCTTGTCAAGGCATTTTGCCAGGCTTATCCTTCTGGTATCATCATCATAAAGATCAGGATCATTGCATCCC
Organism: Candidatus Woesearchaeota archaeon; assembly: GCA_016928115.1. Classification (GTDB taxonomy): domain Archaea; phylum Nanobdellota; class Nanobdellia; order Woesearchaeales; family UBA9642; genus JAFGLI01. The sequence goes on from JAFGLI010000013.1 coordinate 5,327, forward strand.
CGGACAACACCATTTGTAGTGTCTGCATAGCCAACCCTCCACATCATGCTTCCTGACAAGTCGGTTATTAAAACAACATCGCTGTTCCCTGTTGCATTTCCAACAGTGAAAGAAAGGTTGCCTGTTCCCAGCCTCAAAGGTACTGTATTCTGGCTTAATCTTGCATAATCAAGATAAGAGGATATGTTTGTATTATTGAGTGTTATATTTTCCTCTCCTGAAACATTATAATCTATAAAAACAGGAACATCCCCTATTGTAAAATAAATTGAGACATTTGTATTGTTGAGGGAGGATGTATTGGCAAAATAATGCAGATATGCTGACATCTGTTTCAGGTTCCCTGGAACATAAAAAGAATCATAAAGGTTTATAGTGCCTTCAATTTCAGGAAAATCATATTGGCCCTTGCCATAGGATTCATTTGACTGCAGCTGGTCTGTCGTATATGCTAATCTTATATATCCTCCTGCTATATATGACTGGTTTATTTCCCCTGAGAAAATAATTGAAAAATTGTTTCTTCCCTGATCCATATAATCCCTGCATGATGTTATATCCCATTTATCAGGAGCCATGTCCCCGGAAGAAGGATTGAATACTGAATTGCACTGGTTATTATTTATATAAAGCTCAAAATCATCTTTTATATCCAATTCCATAGTAATATTGACTATCCTGCTTGAATTCACATCTGAAGGAAGGTTATCAATAAATACGGTTATATTCCCCTGCCCCACAAAGCCACCGAAATAAATAAATGAATAATACCTCTTATTCCTTATCCTTTTCAGATATCCTGAAGAAGTTGCTCCCTGCAGGGGCTTTCCCTGTTCAATGCCTGAAATCATTCTGCTTGATGCAAAGATATCGGGGTTTTCTCTCTGCGATGTCAGGTTTTTCATAAACAGCGTCTCATTCTGGATAACAATCTCAAAATTTATATCTGAAGGCAGGGAATCATTCAGGGTTATATCAAGTAGTTCTTCTGCCTTTGAAGTTTTGTTTAAAGCCCAGTAATTCCCTATTTGGTCAAGGACACTTTTATTCAGGTCAGTTATGTTATTATTGTTATATTCATCTATTATGAAAGTTATGTTTTTCAGGTAAAGGTCATCTAGTTTCATATTTGAAATGCTGTTTAATATGTCCCTTGTTATAAATGTCATATGCTGGGTTTCCTTTTCATTTAAGGAAACATTATGGGAAATTAACAAAAGAGAACCTATAAGCAGGGCAGAAGCTAAGAAAGCATCCAGGCTGAAATAAAAGCCTTTTTTGTTTTTGCATTTTCCTTTTAGTTTAATTTTTTTAATTCCATACATAAATATCCATCTCAATTATCGTTGAATCATAAACCAAAAAGCGCCTTATCTTTACTAAGTCATTGTACTGCAATAAGCTTAAATCAAACGAGCAGTTTTCATCTGTGATTATGTCCCCGCTGCCAAATCCGCATTTTGTAATGTTAAGGGTTTTGTTCAGGGAATTGTCCCTGAAAAAGAAATAATAATCATTTCTTATTGAAAAAAGGGTTTTTGTATAAGGATATGTCAGATTACAGAAATTATTAAGTTTGGATATATCAAGTGTTTTTTCTCTGTTTAACAAACCAGGCCTTATAACACTGCTTTTATTCCAGTTCTCAGGAAACCCCTGGCTCATCAGTATCTCGCTTATATAATCAGCTTCTTTCTCAACATTCTCAAAATCAATATCATCTCCAAAAGCAGTATTGGTTATCTTGACTGACAATAATATTGCGGTTGTGAATATTATAAGAGATATTATTATATCTGTAACCCACACCTGTGATTTTTTTGACATTATATTTATTCTCATTTTGATTAATGTAATTTTAATTTAGTTAATAGGATATTGATAATATCAATTCAGTATGTAAATTGTATTATTTTGTTTTTTTATAATGTTGCTTTCATTGAATCCCTGTTTCAGGCTTCCGTTCACTACAGGAATCTTAAAGCTCATGGATTTTTTGTAATAACTGTTTTCATTATCATAGTAAATATAAAGATAATTTTCTGTATTATTTATTCCGAATTCAACATTCGAAACTGAATCAGGTATTGTCAAATGCCTCATATAACCGTTATGAACCTGGGCAGCTGTGATAAATTCTTTCTGGAGGCTCAAGCCGTAATCCCTTATTACTAAATAATGCTTCTGCTCTATTTTTTCCTCAAGTGAGCCCCTTATAGCTATAAGGAAAACGAGGAGTATCACCATAGAAAGCGATACAGCAAGCATAAATTCAAGATGAAACTGTGCTTTTACATTTGATTTCATTTTATATTATTATTGCTATTATTTGATTTTATCTGAGTTCCTCTATTACAACAAAAGTTCCCTGCGCCCTTAGTTTGAAAACATGCAAGCCCTCTCCACCAGAAAGGCTTCCTGTGAGATTTGCAGAGGTTAGTTTTGACATATTATTTATTACACCATTATTGTCTATTGTGAAAACCAGAACCTTATTATTTACCGGAGAGATTGTTATGTCTTTAAGAGTTGAGGGCATATGCAGCTTAATTGTTTTCTGTGAAGGTTCACCAAGATAATTAACAGAATCCACGGCATCCACCAGTTCATTCATTACCTTCTCAGCCTGTGCATTCTCAATCTCAATATTCATTCCTGAATAATGAGTGTAAAAAACAACTATGAGTGGGATTATCATCAAAAAGGCAAACCCCATCACCAGTAAAAATTCCATGCTCACCTGGGATTTTCTTGTTTTATTCAATAATACATATTTATTAAAATATTTATTTAAGAGAAATAAATCTAAATCAACCCTGCCTCTTTTTTTATGTTCCGGCATAATGATATTATTGGCAAGGGTTATTTATAAAATTAATTGATATTTGGTATTTGATATTTTCAAAACCTTTTTATATTAATATTACATCTTATATATTTATGGCTAAAAAAAAGTCAAAAATAAAAAAGAATATTCTCTCAATATCCATTATGATAATATTTGTTCTTTTTATTGGGTATGGGATAGAAACATTTTATAGTTCTCCAAAATATTATGATTTTTGCAATTATTCAAGATTTTATGATGAAATGGATTATAAGGATTTAAATGATTCTGCTTCAATAAAAGAGCAGGAAGCTTGCTTTAATGAATATGATAATGTAAGAGAAATATACAACAGGAATGTTTTTATCATAACTCTTATTATAGGACTTTCTGCACTTCTTGCAGGTGCATTAATATTACAATCAGAATCAGTTTCTTCAGGTATAATGGGTGGAGGAATATTAACAATAATCTATGGAACTCTTGTTTTCTGGGGAAATATGTCCAAATATATAAGATTTATAATTCTTGCTTTTGTATTAGCCCTGCTTATATGGCTGGGATATAAGAAGTTTAAAGATTAAATTTAACTAAAAAGAATAATATTAAATTAATTATCTTATATTGTACTATGATATAATTATCCTATATAATTCATATCTGAGCCGTGTGATTTGTATTTGGAGAATTTCCCCTGCTTTTTCTGAAATAACTCAAGAAGATTCTCTACATTATCTATCTCTTTTTCTACTTCTTTTATTTCCTTGTTGAGTTCCTTAAGGTCGACTTTGAAGCCGTATTTGTCTGTTAAGACATTTATTATCTCCCTGGCCCCCTTTAATCCCAAAAATAAAGGATGCTTGAAGGTTTCTGCAAGCAGGCTTACTGAAGGTATATTTCTTTTTTCACTTAAACCCACTAATAAGCCGGAAACTCCTATTATAGGCCCGACTACACCGTAAATCTCGGGATTGACCTTGGCTTCTTTTTTAAAGTCATTTATGAAGTTGCTGTCATTACCTGTTATGAAGACCTTGGGATTCTCAGGCACATTGCCAAGGCCTATTCCCCCAAGGGTTATTATTCTCTTTCCTTTTATGCCCTGGAACCAGTCAAGAATGGTTTCACAGAACTCAAAAGAAGCCCTTTCATTTGAGGGCTGGACATCACCTGTCAGAAACAAGAAATCCTGGTTATTATGATTAATATGGTAAATCTCAATTTTGGGCATTTCAACCATATTTTCCTTATTGATAAAAACAGTATTGGGTACTGAATAAGAGAATATATCTGCTATTTTTTTATTCTTGGTTTTTTCAATTATATAGTCCAGAGCTATCTTACCGACATTGCCAATGCCCGGCAGACCCTCAATCAATATTGGGTCTCTTGCCGTGAACTTGGTTTCCTTTATTGTCCATTCCTCTTTTGTTTTATTCATATTTTTCATTTTAAACTCCTTCCTCCCTGGCTTTTCTTCGGTATTCCCCATATTTATCCTCGGGGCTGAATTTAGGGGGCTTTACAGTTATTCTTTTTCCGCCGCAGGAGCATTCCTCTTTCAGGCCGTAACTGCTGCACTTTTCACATTTAAGGATATGTTTCATTTTTATTTCTCTATAGCTATTTTCCTGAAACTCCCTTCGCCTTTGTTACTGCCCATAAAATCAATTACTTCAGCGACCGAGTCCTGAAGCGTATTGTCAATTTCCTTTACATTCTCGCCTTCGATTGCAACTGCATAACTGCCGCCACCTTTATATTTCACGCTTATTCCTTTTTTTTCAAGCATCACAAGGGCCTGTTTAATAATATCAACACCTTTCTTTTCATAGCTGCTTAACTTAAATTCTCCCTTGATTATAATTTTCTTTGGCTTAATCTTTGATTTTACCTCTTCAGACAAAGGTCCTGATATTTTTTCAGGCAATATTTTTTTAAGGTCTATATTATTTTTCACATAATCATTAAACCCTTCATGAATATAATCATAGTTCTTTAACAAAACCTTTGCAACAGCAGAATAAACCCCTTTTACCTCTTTTTTAAGCTTTTTTGCAATATTTTCTATGATTTTTTCAGCTTTCTGCTCCTGCTTTATCTGCTCTTTTTTTATCCTTGCCTGATTCTGGGAAACCCTTCTCAGCGACAAGTCTATATAGCCTCTTGTTTCATCAACCTTGAGAACCTTGCAGACAACAACCTTGCCTTCTTCAACATAATCCCTTATATTCCTTATTCTTCCGGGGCTTACTTCGCTTATGTGTATCAAGCCGGTTTTCTTGCCGTATTCCTCAAGAACACAGAAAACAGAATGCTTCTGCACCTTTGTTACAGTGCATAAGACTATTTCATCTTCATCAGGGAATCCTTCTCTTTTCAGCAGCAACTCTCTCATTTTATTCCAGAATCTCCAAAACTCTTGCCTTTACAAGGGTTTTTCCTCCTGTTGAATCAGCAAGATTCTTGCCACAAACAAGGCATTTTATTTTTGTGGCTGATTTCCCAAATATAACCTGCTCGTTCTTACATTTTGGGCATCTTAGCTTTATAAATTTTGAATTTGGAGTTTCAGTTTCTTCCATTTGAATCACCTTAATTTTATTAAATATTTGTATGAATATAATTATATAAGCTCAAGCTTCTTGGTTCTTTTTCCTTTCTTCTGCACATGTGTTTTTTTGCATACAGTGCAGTTATACCTTAAATCAGTCTTCTTGCTTAATTTCTTGCCTGACCGTTTAGGTGAAGTCGGCCTTGAATATTTGCCCTTATTGCCCATTCCTCTCCATTCTCCTCTTTTTTTTGTCCTGTGCTTGGAGCCTCTGCTAAGAGGATGTGTGGTTCCTTTAGACCTTTTCTTTGATTCCATTACCTTATGTTTCGTATGTTTTTTACAAAAAGGGCAATATCTGCTTATTGTTTTGGGTATTTTCATATTAATAAAAAGAGATTAGGCATTCATTTATAAATATTATTGTTATTATGGCTTTGGTAAAAAGTGCGTCTGTGCCGTGGATGCTTTTGATTGATTTTGGCAATCATGGCATGGCCAGGCGAAGCTTACAACGTTCCCATAGTTTAGTGTGGGGTTGTGGTAAGCGAAGCAGGGCTTTTTTACTAAAGCCTGTTTTTCATCATTCTTTAACTGCTCTTTGTTTTTTTATGAGAATATCTGCTATTTCAGAAGGCAGTTCATCTTTATCTTCAGGCTTATAAGGCCCGAATATATTATTATTTCTCCCCGCAAACCTGGGGACATTGGTTATAAACCTTATTTTTGTCATGCCTGTTTCTGTGGGTTTTTCTTCTTTATCTTCAGGCATTTTTCCTTCTTTCCTGTCTTCCTCTTTTTCAGAAACTTCTGTTGTTTCTTTTTCATTCTTTTCTCTTTTGGGTATTTCGGATTTTATAACCTTATAAAGAACAGAATTCCTGAAATGAGAGAGAACTTTATATATATCTTCAAAAAGCATTTTTTCCTCTTTTAATTTAAACTGATTATCATCTATCCTGAGACCCCGGGATTTAAAAACAGCCATATCAATTATCTTTTTCTCTCTTCTTTCATATAAATCCCTGATTATTTTTATTATATTCTTTAGCTGCAATCTCGTATGCTCTTTTTCTTTTTCTATTGTATTTGGGTCAGAAATAATCTGCTCTTTCTTCTTCAGGTAATCCACAACATTCTCAAAAAAATCCTCATCCAATTGCTGAAGCTCTTCTGTATTTTTTTCTTTCCTGAGAATATTGAATAATGACTCATAAGTTATCTTTATCTCTTCCATTTTATATCAGGATTATCTATAGTTATTTAAATCTTTTGTCAAGATTTTAATCCCGGAAATTTCAAAGAAATTTATGTTACTTGAATTTTTTGGACTTTAGCAGAACAGGATTCTGCCAAAGCTATTTTTTGTAAACCTTTATATATCCTCGCAATTTTCAGAAACTATATGAAACACCAGACAAAAATAGAATATAATGACTTTGAATTTATTGAAATACCTGCTAAAAGAATGCTGAGGTTTATTTTCCTTAAATATTTCTATTTTGATATCCTGATGGAGGAATTAGAGAAAATAAAAATTGTAAAAACAGAAAGAAAATGCCTTTATTTTGACGAAAAAGAGCAAAAGGTAAACCATAAATTCAACAGGATAATGAGAGAAGGCTTCAATAATCTTAAAAGCATTATTAACGGAAGGGATGCAGTTTATATACACCAAAACTCAGGAATTCCTTTGGTCGGAACAAACTATTTCGGGATTGTTGACAGGGATAGCTCTATCCTGGAAATAAAGCCTGTAACAGGATGTAATCTAAAATGTATTTATTGCTCTGTAGGCGAAAGCTCACTTAAGAAAAAGACGGATTATGTTGTTGAAAAAGATTATCTTATTAATGAATATGAAAAATTAGTAAAGCTTAAAAAAAATAAGGTTGAGGCCCATATAAACCCCCAGGGAGAGCCTTTAATTTATGGGGATATAGTTGAACTGGTAAGAGGGCTTAAAAATATTGAAAAAACAAAAAAAGTCTCCTTTAACACAAATGGTTTATTATTAAACAAGGAATTAACTGATGATTTGATAAAGGCAGGTCTGGACCAGATAAATATTTCTTTAAATGCTTTAGATGAAAAAACAGCTTCTAAACTTGCAGGAGCACATTACAACCTAGAAAAAATCCTGGATTTAATGAATTATATTAACAAAAAAATCAAACTTATAATCTCTCCAGTTATTGTTCCGGGAATAAACGATTCTGAAATAGATAAACTGATTAAATTAAGCAAAAAACTAAATTGCAGAATAGGATTACAGAATTTTTTAAAATATAAACACGGTTTTAATCCTGTTAAACAAAGAACATGGGAAGAGTTTTATAGAATATTAGATAAAAAGGAAAAAGAACACAATATAAAACTTATTTTAGATGCTGAAGACTTTGATATTAAAAAAGACGAGGCTCTTGAAAAGCCGTTCTCAAAAAATAAAATAGTGGAAGCACAGATAAAAATGCCCGGAAGGTATAATAACGAGATGATTGCTGCTGCTAAAGACAGGGCAATTACAGTATTTGACACAAAAGCAAAGATAAATGATGTTGTAAGGGTTAAAATCATAAGAACCAAGCATAATATTTTCAATGCTGTTGAAGCCTGACTCATATTTTAATTTCTAATTATTTAATTTCTGGATTTTTAATTCCTAAGAGAATAAATTACCAAAAAAATCAACAATAGCACTTATCACTTCTGCTATAAACCCCTTCTTATTTCCCTCATTGATGCTGTCTCCTTCTTTTCCGGAAGATGAATCCTTGTCTTCCTTTCCCTGCCCTTCATCCTGTACATCAGTTACATTTGTGACTTTTATCTCTGTACTCCTAGTTAAAACATAAACCTTCCCTGAGGCCTCATAATCTAATATTGTAGTAATATTGAAAGCCCTTTTTGTAAAATTCTCAGGAACCTTTATCTTATATAAATAAGCATCCTGTTTTTCCTTCTTTCCCAGGTTTAAGGTATTTTCATAGCTGCCCTGGACAAGAACAACAGAAGAGTCAAACTCATCCCTTACCTTAACATTATTAAGGTTTGTATCCAGAAGATTTTCAATAGTGGCCTGGATAATTATGGTCCCGCCCGTGGGAACAGTTTTCCTGCTTATCTCCTGCTTTATTGAAAAGCTCTTGTTTAAGGGCTTTACAGTTATTTTCTTTTCAGTATAGAATGTCTTGTCCTCATTATTCTTTGTCCTGTAATCCCCCTCCAGCTTTATAACATACACTATCTCCTCGGACACTTCCGGAGCTGTTATTTCTATATGCTCGACCTGCTCCTTTCCCGGAAGCAGGTAATCAAGTGAATACCCCTCATCAAAAAAATCCGAGTATATATTATAGTTGATATCATAATAAGTATTCGCAGTGTCTTTGTTTGAAATAGAAAAATAAAGGTTCATTTTATCATTTGATTTCAGGGTTTTCTTATACAGGTCTATTTTAGGTGTTATATCATTTGTTGTTATTATTATGGTCTTATTTACCTCTTCTTTCATTTCCTCATCGAAAATATTCATATCGACAAAGCTCTCTATTATATAATCCCCAGTATAAGGCACCTGCCCGTTTATTTCAAGGGTTGTTTTCTGGCCTGATTTTATTTTAGAGGAATGATACAAGTGTTTTGAGCTTAGATATTCCAGAGAAGTTGCCTTGCTCTTTACATTGAAATAATCAGGAAGATAAACCTCAAGGCTGAAATTCAAATCCTCGCTTGGGTCCTTATTCTCCAATTCAAATGAATAAGTTATGAGCTTGTCTATGTTGGTCTTGGAAGGAGTGGCTTTTATCTCAAGCTTATAAGGCGAAACTACCTCTATATCCTGGGCTTTTGAAGATAATTCTTTTTTTATTCCCTCGTATTTATATGTTATATTTCCCTTTAGCTTTGCCTTGCCGTAATCCTTTGCTTCAATACTATAATAAAATGACTTTGTATTGTCTTTTTTTAAATCATCAAATGAAGCCTCTATTATCCTGCCTTTTAATGAGCCTTCTGAACTTGACTTAAACGTGAATATGTCTGTGGGGATTTCTTCCCTGTATATTAAGTCTGAAGCGTCTTTTTCACCTGTATTTTCCAGTGTTATAGTGACTTTTGTTTTCTCTTCATTATTTAGTTTTGCCTTTTCTATTTCCCTTGTTATCTTTATATTGGGCTTTAGCTCATATATTATAACCCTTATTGCCGGTTCCCATTTATTGGTTACGGGATTTATCCTGCTTCCATGCTCATACCATGAAAGGTTATCAAAACAATATTTGTAAAGAGCCTCACTATAGCAGCTGTATTTCTCTATAAAAGGAGTGGTTTTGTTTTCCATATTTATCCTTATGTCAGTATAATTATATTCAGAATCAGTGCTTTCTGAAACCCATCCGGTAACTGTATGTATTGTATCATCTACCTGGAAAGATTCTCCTGATAAATGCCATCCGTCGTGTATCTTAGTTGTGGTATCTGCGTTAACTACAATTACTGAAAAGAACAGGAATAAAATATATATGAATAAAAGCACTCTTTTTTTTATCATGCTTTATTTATGAATAAAACTATTTATAAGTTTTTTTATTTATGAAAGAAGATATTATTTATAAGAATAAAAGAAATAATAAGAAAAAAAAAGAAAAAAAAGAAAAAAGAAAAAGGCATTCAGCCTTTTTATTCTTCAGCTTCTTCAGTAGGCTCCTGTACCTGTAGGTCAGATAGGTCTGTGGTAATTACTTCCATCTCATTACCTGACAACTCATAGTCTTCGTAGTTAGCCAATACTCTTCCTGCACCGGTTGTATCCTGTGCAGTCATACCAGCTACAAGTAAAGCGCTTTGGTCTTCGTATATTTTCAATACTGCTTTACCTTCTTCGAATCCTTCAGTACATACAGCTGGGTTGCCCATCAGTTCCATAGCAACTGTGTTGACGCAAGGTCCACCAACAACAATATATGGTGTATCTCCTAAATCATCTGCGTCATTGTCCAGTATTGCCATTCCAACTGCAATTGGGTTCACATCTGTAGATGTATCGCCTGCTGCTGAGGTTTTCTCTGATGATAATTCAGAGAAGTAAACCTTGTAGTCAGCTTCTTCATCTGGTGTCCATATGTAGGCATAATCTCCATCATTATCTACATCCACTTCCACATATGTTCCATATTCACTAACTCCATAGTCAACATCTCCATCATCATCCTGTTCAACTGTGAAAACAGAAGATTCAGTTAATGACATCTCAATGTCATTATCAGATGTTGAATCCAGAGTTATGTTTATGTCACCAGGTGTAGTTTCATCTTCATTGCTTGCTGTAGCTTCCTCTAAGTTAATTATAGCTCCTCCTGCTGGAGTGCCTTCATCACCCAGAGTAATTGTCATATCTCCTATAGTATATATAACAGTTTCAACAGCAACTTCATATGAAGAATTGTCACATGCTGAATCACTGCTTAAGGAAATATTGTCATCCAATGTTGTTCCTCCAAAGTCTTCAGGACATACATAGACATCTGTATCCTCAATCTCATCACCTGCATCTACAGTAAAGCTTCCTCCACTTAGGTCTTTCAATGTTACTTCATTATCACTTCCTGTGTCAATGTCATCAAGCTCATAGATTTTGGTTATTGCTGATGAGCCGCTTCCTTCTGTCAGGATGAATATCTGGCCTTCAACCATGTTGGTGTAGTTTCCAGATAAGCCATACCAGTCTTCATGGACAGTTATGTCTGAGCCGTCTCCTTCATAAGGTATGACTTCATATTCATCACCGTCTCTGTTCTTAAACTTCAATACAAGCTCATCTCCGCTTCTCTTCAGCTCTATGAAGTCTTTGTCATCATCTTCCAGTTCAGGAACAACATCAACAAAGCTTACTTTGAAGGTTCCGAACAATGGGTCGACAAAGTCTTCTCCAATTTCTAAGGCTTCTTTTTCATCTTCGTCCATATCTCCAGGAGTTATTGTAAAGTTAATACCCTCTATAGTATCTATATCACTGCCTGAGCCAAAGTCTATATCAACCTCAACACCTTCCAAGTCTTCATTATCAACTTCTACAGTGTCTCCGTCTGATAATGTCACTTCCTCGCTTCCTACGAAGAATTTGACAGCTGCGGATTCAGTTGGGATTGTCTGCATAAATATCTCATTTATATAGATATCTCCAACCTTGTCTCCTTCTTCAACCTGCTCTAATTCTCCATCAATTCTTAGGGTTGCAGTGTCACTGTCTGTATTAGCTCCTACAATTTCAATCTCTGTCCCGTCGATAACAGCAGATTCTCCTATTGATAAAACCTGTGTTACATCTGAGGAATACAATATTATATCTGTATCTCCTGAATCCATATCTGGGTCAAATGTAAACTCCTTACCAGCAATGGTAATTGTTTCACTGTCATCCAAACCAGAAACATTCACTTCATCGTCAAAGTCGACAACGACAGTATATGCTGCTCCGGAAGACATGTCAATATACAATACTGGAATCTCATTTGATGCCAAATCTGTATTCACCATATAATCCTCTTCATCCAGTGGTCCAAAAGTAACTGAATCACCACCTATATGGATTTCCTGGTCGTAGTCAAACTCATCATCAGTAGAGTCGTCTTCAACAGTTCCATCTGCTAATATAGTTGGGAAGTCATCCTTGGTTAACTTATCTTCTATATCGCTCAAAGCATCGCCAAAGTTTAAATCACTTGCACTTCCTTCTATAAGAACACTTTCACCAGTCATACCCACTGAACCTCCGCTGATTGGAGTTTCAATAGTTGCATCTCTCTGCAGACTGGCTGCAATGTCAACAGCACTGATGACATCGTCTACCATTGCTGTACTACCTAAAACAATGTTTCCTTCGTAAACACCATCTACTACAAAAGGTTCTGGGTATTCACTTAAATCCATTGCCATCGCTCCCATTACTGTAGCTCCAAGCATGGTTGCTCCGGTAGCCAACGCAACAATCTTTTTAATCGCGTTTTTTACTTTCATTTTACACCTCCGTGTAATTTTTTTCTCTTTGTTTTTTGTTTTTAACGTTTTTCACCTTTTCTACACAAGGTTTGCGCCATGCCTTTATCCCAAAAATAAAGACATTTTGGGCCCTTATATAGTAAAGGCTAGTTATTTCCTGAAATATAAAGTAGCATTTATAAAGTTTTTGGTGAAATAAATGACAAAATATCAAATAACAGCTTACAAGCCCTGTAACCCCAAAATTCTAAAAATAGAACCTTTCACTATTGAACAGGAAAAACAAAATAAAGCCCAAAAAAACCATGAAAAACAGGTAAAAATGCCCTTTTTTTAACAAAAAAGTAATATTTATATATTACTTAATTCAATATATAAGTAAAATGACAAAATTGCTTGAAATTTATAAAAAACTATACCAGGAAAAAATCTTTACCTTGAAATATATAAATTCCATGTGCAAAAACTACCAGATGAGCAAGAATCTTGCCTCAAAACTGGTTAAGAAAAGGCTTATCAAAAGAATAACTCCCGGGGTATATCACATAATCTCCCTGGATGAAAATGGGTATGTGCCTGACCCAATCATCATAGCCTCAAAACTAAAAGAAAAATACTTTCTTTCAAACCTGACTGCATTATACCTCCACAACATACTGGAAGAAAAGCCAAACGAAGTATATATGAACTCAAAAAGAAAAGAATTATTCCATTATAAAAACCAGATTTTCAAAATAGAAAAAACCAAGAACTTTTTCGGGGTTGAGGAGATAGATTACAAAGGCCATAAAATAAAGATATCAAACATAGAAAGAACCCTGCTTGACTGCATCAAGAATAACTTTTTCCCTGAGCCAAAAAGCATAATAAAGACTGCAAGAAAAATTTACCTTAATAAAAAAGTTAACAACAAGAAAATGCTTAATTACCTTTTCAGGTATTACACAAAAAAGACAATGGCAAAGACGGGGTATATCCTAGATTCCCTTAAGGAAGGAATTTCCATAAGAGAAAAAGACCTCAATAATATAAAAAAGCATCTCGGGAAAAAGGTTTATTATTATATCAAAACCAAAAGAAGGTTTCATTTCAAAAAGGAGCCTGAGCATTATAACAGGAAATGGAAAATTATGCTCCCGGAAGAAGAATAATTATTTTTTCCTTTCTTTTATTATGTGTATTACATTCATAGAAACTATCCCTGCCACAATAAGGATTATAATGACCACGAATGTTACAAGCCATTTATTGGATGATTCTGATTCTCCCTCTGCTCCGGTAATATTTAAGCTCTCATTTTCTCCTTTTGTAATATTTATCCCTTCTCCAATAGCTCCCGTAAGGTTTTCTTCGGGCTGAGTTAAATTTTCCTCTTCAGCAATCTCTTCAGTTTCATTATAAGGTCCTATAGTTATATATGCAGAAAGTGAATTGAAATATATTTTATCCAATCTTAAAAAAGTGTCTTTTTCACCATTATCATCCACATCAATATGACCTGTTTCTCCTTCCTCTAAAGTTAAATTCCGAGGGTCTGACTCTATCCTGAAGACTGCTGAAATGTTTGTCAGTTTTTTTAATGTGATTTTATGGTATAGCCCGTTTATGCTGAATTTCCTGTAATCATTTAATTTCAGAGTAAAGCTCCTGTTGTATATCAATTTCCCAATTGTCCTGTCCACATTAGTGCTGATAGAACTAGAGTCGTCGTCATCGTCCCCATTACTTTCAGAATCTGTTGTAAAAGTTGTGGAATTGGAATAATTCATTACATTACCTGCACCGTCATTGCACCTGACATAATAAGTATAACTAGTTGAAGCACTTAAACCAGATAATGTTGTGTTATGGGTTGTACTATTTGTATTAGTAAATGTATTAGTCATATTTGTATAATTTAAATCAGATGATGCATATTTACATACTGCTGTTTCGTCAGTTTCTACATTTAAAATAGCTGAACTAGTTCCTACACTAGATGTGCTTATTGAAGTTATTACTGGTGCTTCCTGATCTATAGTAATATTATATACACTGGCATTAGCACAATAATCTACATAATCACAAATCTCAAAAGTTAAATTATACTCTCCATCTAAAAACGACCAGTTATACCACCACAATCCTGTGGATCTATCTAAACTACCATTATGGCTGTCATTAATCAAACCCTGAAAAACACCATTTAGATAAAATGTTATATTACTAATAAATATAGTGCCGCCAACCACAACATCACTAAAATTACCAGTTATATTATGATAACTATTATTATTTTTATCAAAAATAGTATTATTATTTAGATTATCAATTGTTATATTTGGTATTGTTGTATCTATAATAATAAAATTATTCTCACTCTTATTAACATTTCCTGCTAAATCAGTACAATTTACATAAAAAAAGAATCCTCCATCAGATAAAGAAGAATTAGGAATAATTGTTGTATTTGTATTGTTTAAAGTTGTTGAATTTGTACCATAAGCCGCATCATTAAAAGTATCATTAAAATATAATGTACAGCTTGCATTTAGGCTTAATTCATCTATATAATTAAATGAAATAGGATAAGTATTATTTGAACTAATAATCCCCCACGGAGTTGATATATTTACCTTTGGAACTGTTCTGTCAACAATTAAATTATATGTTGAAGAATTTTTTATTTCAAAAGTGTCATTACATGTTACATTCCAGAAATGTGATCCTTCAGTTATGGTATTATTAGCATAAATTATTGTATTTGTATTATTTAAAACAGTTGAATTTGTACCATAAGCAGAACCATCTATGTATAAAGTACAAGAGGAATTAGATACATTTCCTGTGTAATTAAATGTAAAAGTTATTGTATTATTTGTTCCATTGGTCCAGTTATTATCTGAAGGGCTGATTAAATTTATTGAATCAAAAGCAGCAGAAACAAACCACACCAAAACAAACATAATTAAGAAAAAAACAATAATAAAATTAAAAACAGACTTTTTATTCATGAATACACCCCTTTATAATCTAAATATAAATATAATACTATTTAAATTTTTTTATTTAGAATTTTAAAAGTTTTCATCCGACGAAGTCGGACTTAATTTGGGGTAATAGCCCTTTTCTAAAATCAAAAACATTTTTTGTTTTTGAGGATTAAAAATCCATTATTTTTAATAGGGCTATGCGGGGAGAAGAATCCAGAAGAAGTTTTTGAGAAAAACTTCACCAAAACTAAGGGTTTCCTCACTTCGTTCGTCAAGCCCTTTTTGTTAAGGGATTAACCGAAGGTTATATCCCTTCTTTTTGATTAAACTTTTATTTAGAAAAGTTTATGCGGGGAGAAGGATTCGAACCCCCGTAAGCACTAAGCTAACAGGTGTCTTCAGGCCAGTATGCTGAATTCACACCTGACATGCCTAAGCCTGTCCCGTATGGTCTCCTGTAAAAAGGGATTTGACCGCTCCGGCATCCCCGCGAACCTGATAAACCCACTGGCTGTTATTTTTTACTCTTTCTCCAGTTATATTTTCTGATTTTACTGCTTCTGCCATACCCGCAGCTACTGCAGAATTTCTTTCTCATATGGAAAGAATGCCCTCCGCATCTCGGGCACCTTATATGAGTCTTCTTTCCTGACTGTTTTCCTTTTGACGGTGTTCCTTTTGTCATTTTTATTTTCCTCAATTAGTGGGACTTCATTTGTTTGAAAATTTTATTTTCTAACTTAGGAAATCTTTGATTTCCGTAATTTCCTTTAATGTCCCACAAGTTCCTTTTCCGAGAGTTTTTGAAAAACCTCCGGGTGTTCCTTTTGTCATTTTTATTACTTTTAATTATCCAAAATATATTATTACTCGCTGGGCGATATTATATTTATCATATTTCCCCTGATAAAAACAGTTCCCAGTTTTCTTTTTACTTTTCCTTCAATTATTTCCTCTGCATCCTCAAGAACCGTATTGATATGGATGTCAAAAGCCTTAAGCTTTCCTATATACTGCACGCCATTGTTTAACTCAATTATTACTCTTTTGTTCCTAGAATTGTTCAAAGCATCTAGTGGTCTTGGTGGTTCTCCCATTTTTTATCCCTCCAAAAAATAAAAATCTTTTAAACAAAAGAATTAATGGTATATTTATAAAGTTTGTGGTATACGAAATTCGTAACTCTTTAATACCGCAAGGTTTATAAGTAAAACCAACTCCCCATTTACAAAATGGTCGTTATACAGAGCAGAAGCAAGAGAAAGATTACTGGCGGAAGGTATAAGAAAGTGCTGCATAAGAAAAGGCAGTCAAGAAAAGGCAATTCCGCCACACTTACAGGAATAGATGACAAAATAATAAAAGAAACAAGAACAAGGGGAGGCAATAAAAAGATAAAAAGCCTGACAAACAACAAAGTAAACATTTATGACCCTAAAAAGAAAAAGCACTTTAGTGCTGAAATCAAAGAAGTTATTGAGAATCCTGCTGACAGCCATTTTGTGAAAAGAAATATTATAACCAAAGGAGCAATAATAAAAACCGACAAGGGAAATGCAAGAGTAACCAACAGACCTGGCCAGGAAGGAGCAATAAACGCAGTTCTAAAAGAATAATATTTATTAATCTGTTTGTTTCTGAGATTATAAAATGCTTCCTTTTGAAAAAAGAAAACCAGGAATTCTGACAAAAAAAGAATCAGTCACTAGTTCAAAATTCGGATGCTATCCTGAAGAAAGAAGTGTTGAAAAACTGATACATTACGGCATAGTAAACCTTGACAAGCCCTCAGGCCCGACTTCTCACCAGGTAAGTGCTTATGTCCAGAAAATCCTCGCTATAGAAAAAGCAGGTCATTCCGGAACCTTGGACCCAAGGGTTACAGGAGTGCTGCCTGTCGCGCTTGACAAAGCCACAAGGATAGTTAATTCTTTATTAAAAGCAGGAAAAGAATATATAGCATTAATACAGTTTCATAAGCCTGTAACTGAAAAAGAGCTTGATAAAATAAATAAGCATTTTACAGGTATAATAAAGCAAATGCCTCCAGTAAAAAGTGCTGTAAAAAGAAGACTGAGGGACAGGAAAATCTATTATATTGAACTTATTGATATATCTGAAGACAACAAGTATATTCTGGTAAGGATAGGCTGTGAAGCAGGCACATATATAAGAAAACTGGCCCACGATATGGGTGAACTGCTGGGAAAAGGAGCCCATATGGCCCAGTTAAGAAGAACAAAAGCAGGGCCTTTCAATGAAGAAACGAACCTTGTTACCCTTCAGAACCTAAAGGATGCATATTGGTACTGGAAAAACAAAGAGGATGAAAGCCATATAAGAAATACCATAATGCCTGTTGAATACGCAGTTAATCATCTTCCTAAAATATGGGTACTTGACACTGCTGTTAATTCAATTACACAGGGAGCAAGCTTAAAAATCCCGGGGGTCAGTAAAATTGAAGATGATATAAAAAAAGGAGATGTTATAGCAATACTGACATTAAAAAGGGAGCTTGTTTCAATAGCTGAAGCAAAGATGAACTCAAATGAAATTATAAGAAAAAACAAAGGCATTGTTTCAAAACCAATACAGGTTTTTATGAAACCTAATATTTATCCAAGGCCTGAATAATAATTATTTGCTTAAAGGCATATATAAGACATAATATAAAAATAATATTAACAGTAATATTTATAAAGAAGGATAATTTCTTTCTGAAAAATGGCAATGAAGAAAGGCTTTAAGAATAAAACAAGGCATAAGCTGAGAAAAAACATTAAAGAAAAGGGTAAAATAAGCATTACCCGCTATATGAATGAATTCAAAAAAGGGGATAAAGTTTCCATAAAAATAGATTCAAGTGTTAATAAAGGCATGCCGCACCCCAATTATCACGGAAAAACCGGCGTGGTTGTGGAAAAAGCAGGCGAATGCTATAAGACAAAAATCAGGGACAAAAACAAGGAAAAAATATTGATTGTCCATCCCATTCATTTAAACAGACTGTAAAAAACAAAAGGAGAATAAAAAATGACCAAATCTGAAATTCTGGAAGAAGAGCCATTGGATATGAAATCAACGCTCAAAGAGCTTAAAATAATAGAGAAAAGGGATAAAGAACTGACTTTCAGGGGAGAAAAAACTTATAACTACCTTAAATCATTCAAATTCCCAAGCGACAAGGACATAAAGGAGATGTATGAAGATATAGAAAAGCTGAATATTGCCAGATTAAAGCCTGTGCATATAAATAAGATTATTGACATCATGCCTAAAACTATCGAAGACTTGAAGATTGTTATGAAAGGATACTCATTGACTATTGATAATGAAGGCATGGAGAAAATCATAAAGGTTGTAAAAAAATTTAAATGATTATTTCTTTTTTATAATTTCTTAAGTTAGGGAATTCCGTAACTTACGAAAAACACCTTGTTTTTTTAAGTTAGGAAAAACTGAGTTTTTCCGTAACTTACGGAAATAATATATTTCCTAAGTTCGAAAATGTTCCATTTTCGTAACTTACGAAAACACATTATTGTGTTTTCTAAGTTAGGAATTTTGCAAGCAAAATTCCGTAACCTTTATAAATCACACTTACAATAAAATTATTAAGGCAGGGGGATATAACTATATATAATTAGTTAGAATAATTTACATAGTATGATATTTAATGTTAAAATAGGCTGGAGGTTTTCAGATGATTGAAGAAAGAAGGCAAAATCATGAAAAAAGGCACAGGGAGGAATATGTTATTGTATTAGATTTCCTTCCGAACGGCTATCCTTTTGACAAAAGGCCAAGCCACAAGAAAAAGCCTATTGCCCAGGCCATTGGAAAGAATTATTTTTCATTGCTTGAAATAGTCCCGAAAAAAGAAATATTCCTGCAGCCTTATTCTGAAGTATATATCGGGGAAGGTAAAAGGGAGCAGATACATCATATAAAAGGAAGATTAGCGCTGGATAAATTAACTAACACTGCACAATCAGAACTAAAACATATAGTGAAAAAAATAGTTGATGAAAACGAGAAAAAATTCGTTGATTTCTTCAATAGGGCACAGCCCCTTACAACCAGGATGCACTCCCTTGAATTACTGCCCGGACTTGGAAAAAAACACATGTGGGAGATAATAGAGGAAAGAAAAGGAAAGCCTTTTGAAAGCTTTAATGATATAAAGAAAAGGGTAAAGCTGATGCCTGACCCTGAAAAAGCAATCATCTCAAGAATCCTCAAAGAATTAAATGATAACGAAAAGCATTATGTTTTCGTAGATAAGAGATAATAAATAAGGAGGATTATTAAACTAAAATGCTAGGAGCAACAAAAGAGGAAATTAAAAGAAGGGAGAAAATAATACAGGAAGAGTATGGAGAAATTATTCGCCATTTGAATCCTGAATTAGATAATGTAGATTGGAAAAAATGCCCTTGTTGTGGCCTCAGTACTTTCACATATGAACCGAAACTTGAGGAAAATCGTTGTTATAATGAAGCATGCAGATTTTCAGATAAAGTTGGTATTGCTCCTGATGTGCCTATGTCTTTTCTAGAACATTGCCTTTCTGCAGCTAAGTCTCCTGTCCGGAAAAAAATAATTGAAGAAGTTATTAACAAAACAAAAGAAGCAGATGAAAGATATTACAGAAAAAGCAAATATTGCTTAGATTAAAGAAATCTCTTAAAATAGATTATTTTATCTTTTTGATGAAGACCTTCTTCCTGAAGAAGTCAATCCCCTGAATGTCCTGCCTTTTTTCTTAGCCAGGTTTCTCAGGTTTTTGTCTGCCAGAATCTGTGGATGGTTCCTGTCAACCATTATTACTTCAT
Source organism: Candidatus Woesearchaeota archaeon (assembly GCA_016928115.1). GTDB lineage: Archaea > Nanobdellota > Nanobdellia > Woesearchaeales > UBA9642 > JAFGLI01. Next base: position 25,517 of record JAFGLI010000013.1, read on the forward strand.
AAAAAGAAATCTTTCCGGTATTACCAACCCAGTAGCTGTTAAGAACCTCGCAGTTTTTGAATTTCCTGTTTGCCCTTTCCTCAGCTATCTGCTGGTAGTTCTTATGCACTATCTTTTTTCTTCTCCTGTGCTTGCTTCTCCTTCCTGCCTTGAATTTCGGCCTCTGCCTTCCTCCTTTCTTAACTCTCTGCCTCACCAGAATAAAACCTGTTTTTGGCTTGTAGCCTAAGTTTCTGGCCCGGTCTAATCTCGTAGGCCTTTCTATTCTTACAGTTGAAGGCTGCTTTGACCATTCAATAAGCCTTTCTTTATATAAATCGCCCAGATTTTTCTGGGGCTTTTTCCATATTTCCTTTATATACTTATAAACTCCCATGATTTATTGTTGTGAAAAAATAACTATTTATAAATCTTGCTTTTTTATTGTTTTGTTTAATACGGAACTTGAATATCTTTAATAAATAGACTGAAAATTCATAAATTTTATAAACATCAAAAGTTATTTTCTTGGGTATAGGAATAAAAAGGGGGATAATATGGCAAAAGAAAAAGGAGAATCAGATAAAAGTAATAATGGAGAGAGTGACATAAAAAACAAAGGAAAAATAAAGGATGCAACAGCTAAAGACAGTACAAAAACAATCGAACTCGGCGGAAATATTGTTCTTACAGGATTTAATGACCTTGATTATTCTGAAATGATTGTAGTGAAAAAATTAATAGGCTCTGCAACAAAAAAGATGAGCAACCACTGCGATAAAATAGAGGAAATGAAACTTACGCTTAAGAAAATACATGAAATAGAGGGTAATGCAAAATATGAACTGCACGGCCAGCTTATCTGCAATGGAAAAAGCTATAATTCTGAATTCGTGGATAAAAACATATATATAGCAATAGATCAGGTAACAAAAAAGATCTTAAATGAATTAGCAAAGAAGAAATAATTATCTTAATAATTTTATTGTAAGTGTGAAAAGAATATAGACAAATATTAATGATTAATTTTTCTTTTTATTATCAGGCTCTGTTTTTTCTTCAGTTTTATTCTCTTCTTTTTCCTCTTTTGACTCTTCTTTATTTTCTTTCCCTTCTGGTTTCTTTTCAGGCTCTTCTTCCTTTTTTTCTTCAGTTTTTGTTTCTTTTGCCTTTGTTTCTGATTTCTCTTTAGTTTCTGTTTTCTCCTCTTTTGGTTTTTCCTGTGGTTTTTCCTCCTCTACATTATCTCCTGTTTTTTCTTTTGGCTCCTCTGTTTTTCCTTCCCCTTCATTTGCTAAAGGGGCTTTTCCTTTTTTCAGAATCTTAAGATTAATTTGTGCTGTTTTGGCATAAACAGTATTGCCAACAACAGTCCTTTTTATCCTCATCCCTTTCCTTGTTTTTTTATTGCCTGTTGTTCTCCCGCACAAAAGAACTTTTTTTCTTCCACTGACATCAACATCCTTTCTCATCGGAAAGCCGCAATGGTCGCTTCCGCCGGTAAATTCAAACTCATAGCCCTCAAAACCAATCAAATCACCTTTGAAATTATCGCCTATCTTTTTGCCTCTAAGAGCTTTTGATTTAGCCTCATCTAGCTTAAAGTTGTATGTCTTTCCCTCTTTTGGGTCTGATATATTAATGTTTATCTCCATTTTATCCCTTTTATTATTCAATTATTTTTCATGACTTCTATTAAACATGAGCATGGAAATTTTGTTTTTGCCTTTCTTAAGGCATTTTTTGCCAAATCCAGGTTCTGTTTATCCACATCTATTTCAAAAACCGGCTGGTCTTTCTTGACCTGGGCAGCTATACCTATAACCTTGCCAAAAGACAAAGTCATACCAGTACTCATCCTGTCTGCACCTGCACCTGCAGCTATTGGATTTTCCCTTAATGCATGATGGGGATAAACCCTTACTTTGAAATAATATCCCTTAGGGCCTAAAACTTTCTGCATTGTAAAGTTTGCAGTCATCCTTCCTGATTCTAAAGTATCATGCCTGAGCTGTACTGCTTTTTTCGGCTTTAAAAGTACTTTATACTCAAATTTCCTTCCAAGCTCTCCCATATCAAACTTTGTAACCTTGCATACAGGAACTGATTTTACATAAGACTTTTTCTTGTATTTAGATTTTCTTGTATAAGGCCTTTCAACTTTTGTGTAGGAAACTCCCTTTCTTAATCTTGCCATATTATGAAAAGAAAAAAGATGGGCTTTATAAAGGTTATGGAATTCTATGAATTCATTAACTTATGCTTTATTAAATTAAATTTCAATAATTTTATAAATAATCAAATAAAATAAAATTATGTTGTCTAAATTCAGATAATCCATAAAAAAGAGGGTTTTAAATAAAAAATGGCTGAATTAAAGAAAGTATTATCTATGCCTGTAATGCTTATAATAACAATAAACTCCATAATGGGAACAGGCATCTTTTTTCTTCCTGCAATCGGGGCCCGGATAGCAGGCCCGGCTTCTATGATATCATGGGGGATATTAGCTATATTAAGCATTTATATAGCTATGTGTTTTGGTGAACTTACAAGCATGTTCCCGACAGCAGGAGGAGTGTATGAGTTCTCCAAGCAGGCATACGGCGGTTTTTTTTCATTTATTATAGGATGGATAACTTTTTTAGCAGGAAACATCACTATTGCCATGCTTATAGTGGGGGCAATACAATATCTTTTACCCTTACAGATAATATGGCCTAAAATACTTATTTCCCTTATGTTTATACTTATATTTAACATCATTGCTTACAAGGGAATGAAACTGTCTTCAGTAATGCTTGTAACTTTTGGAATCATCACAATGTCCACCCTGATACTTTTAATTATCCCCAACTTAATCAAACTCAATATGAATAATTACCAGCCTTTTTTTGTTACACCAATACCAATAATCTTTTTTGCTATATTCTTTATTGCGGAGACTTTTTTTGGGTGGGAAACAGCAACTTTTCTTGCAGGGGAAACAAAAGACGGTGAAAAAACAATGCCTAAAGTACTTATTTTAGGCACAATCATAATAGCAATCATCTCCCTGACTTTTGTCTTCAGTTCACTGGGATTTGTCAGTTGGAAAGTTTTCGGCAATTTTGAAGCACCATTGGCTTACCTAGGAACTGCACATTACGGCTCATTGGGGGGGGATGTATTCACCATCCTCGTATATATGTCAATAATAGGCTCTGTTGCAGGATGGATTGTCTCTGCCCCAAGGCTTATACTTTCAATGGCTGAAGACAAATTACTTCCCCAGCAGCTTGCATCTATTCATCCAAAATATTTTACACCACACAAAGCCATAATATTCCAGATCATAATCACATCAATACTTGTTGTTGTGGGCGCAGCCTCGTATGCTGTTTTGCTTGAGATGCTGCTTCCTTTCCTGATTTTTATGTATTCTGTTGTGTTAATAGCACTTGTTGTCCTAAGGTTTAAGAAACCCGAGATAAAAAGATACTATAAAGTGCCTTTCGGAAAAACTGGTCCTTTTTTAGTAATAGCATTCATGCTTTTTTTAATGTATATGTGGATTGAAAACTCAACTAATGCAGTGCAGATATTAAAGATAGGGGCAAGCTTCATACTATTTGGAGTGCCTCTTTATTTTCTATTGCTGTTTTATTATGACCCTGATGCAATAATCAAAATCAATAATTACATTGCTTATCTCAAATTATGGTTTGAAAAAATACTATACCCCATAGGCTTAAGGACAAAATTATTTAATTTGGTGGGTGAATACAGGGAAAAAATAATCCTTGAATATGGCTCTAATGTTGGTACACTAACAATGGAGCTGGCTGAAAGAGTGGGACCTAACGGAAAAATATATGCAACCGAGATGATAGAGAATAATTTAAAGATATTAAAAAAGAGGATTGATAAAAAGGGGCATAAGCATGTTGAGCTGATTTATGACCCCCACCAGGTAAACCGAATTCACCCGAAAATAGACTATGCAGACATGGTTTTCTCATCAGAAATGCTCAGTTACATACAGGATTTAGAAAAGGTATTGAAAGAAATCCACAAAATACTGCCTGAAAACGGCAGGATATGCTTTGTTGATTATATTGATTTTTTCAAGATTATGCCTAACGGAGGCCATTTATCTGACCTAAAAAAACTAAAGAAGAAATTTCTGGATGCAGGATTTTCAATAAATGTAGAAAAACATAAGGGGTTATTCTGGAACTACATTATTGTATATGGTATAAAAACAAGCAAAAAGGATATTGTTTTTGTGTGATTTTATTATTCCAAAGAATATTGTCTTCCGAAATTCATATAAGGCATGAAACTGATTCCTCTGCCCATAAAAAAAGCCTGCTCATTTGACAGCTCATTAAGCAGTTGTAGAAATGATTTTTTGGTTTTATATGAAACTAATTTTACACTAATATTCTCTTTTTCCTTTATATATTTTACAGCACTGTCTTTATCTCCTAATTCATCAACCAGGTTTAATTCCTTTGCCTCTATGCCCAGATAAAATATTCCTGATGAAATCTCATCTTTCTGGGCTTGTGTTAAATTCCTGTTTTTCACAACTTCATCAATGAAAAACTCATGAATCTTATCCATCTTATTCTGCAATATAATCTCCTCCGGCTCAGAAAGCTCCCTGAAAGGGTCTCCTATATCCTTATAAGAGCCTGAAACCAGCCTTCTATAGGTTACATTATAATTCTCAATAAACTCAGCGAATTCGAGATAAGATGAAATAACCCCCACAGAGCCGGTGATTGACATTTTATTTGCAACAATATAGTCGCATGAGCTTGCAATCCAGTATGCACCTGATGCGCCATATGCCCTTATCCATGCAACTGTGGTTTTATTGGTCTTTTTTATTGCAGATGCAATCTCATCAGTTGCAACCGGAGAGCCGCCGGGAGAGTTTATCTCAAATATCATTGCCCTGATTGAAGGATTGCTGTCTGCTTTTTCAATCATACTTACAATTTCAGATGAATCACTAACTTCTGAAGAGAACATTCCTGAAACAGAATCTGTTGTTATGGCCCCTTTTATGGGTATTAAGGCAACATTCCCAAAACCCTCTGTGTCACTGCCTAAAGCAAATAAGGATATTATGCCTGCTGAAATTAGTGCTGTTATGAATAATAAAAATAATATGATTATTATAATCAGAGTTTTGTTTTTCCGGTTATTGTTTTTTGCCATTTATCAAACACCAAAAGTTGTTATTTTCTCAACTGTTCTTGTTTTTGTTATATGCTCTAAAAACCTGTATTTGTGGGTTAATAAATATATCGGTTCTGTTATCCAAAGAAGATAAAAAGGGAAAAAAGGTATAAGGAATATATTTCTCATCAGGGATTTTAAAAAGGTCGTATTGCCTCTGACATAAATATTCATAAGCATCTTGCCAGGTGTTTGTTTCAGGAAGTATTCGGTTACTGAAAAATAAAATAAAAAAAGCATTGAAATTATGAACATAGAAGCATAAATATAGCCCGGAATTATAATATTGGTTTGTGTTAATAATCCAAACCCTGCTTCATAAGGAAAAGCTTTCAGGAAAAGGTGCCTGAAGGGCATGACTGCAACAAAATAAAGGACGATTACATCTATGAAAAAAGCCATAACTCTCCTGGAAAGAGAAGCATTTGTCTCATATTTTCTTAACTCAAGAGGTTTTGCCATATTAAAGAAAAGATATTTTATATTTAAAAATTTAATGGTAAATTTAAAAGTAATAAAAAACCATAAGACTTATAAAAGAATAAATATTTATCACAAAATATGGATAAGAATAATAATGAAGAAATAAAATTCCACATGAGGTTTCCCCGAAATAATGAGGTTCTCGGCATTGTGGAGCAGAGGCTGGGAGGAAGCAGGTCAAGAGTTAAATGCCTTGACGGAAAAACACGAATTTGCAGGATTCCCGGAAGGCTGAAAAGAAGTTTATGGATAAGGGAGAATGATGTTGTTTTAATCGAGCCGTGGGAGCACTGCGGTGATGAAAAAGGCGACATTATATACAAATACAGGCAGAACCAGGTTAGTACTTTAGAAAGAAAGGGATTGTTAAAAGGCCTGGAAGACGTTGATGAGTTTTAATCTTTTTTTCTGAAAAATTCTATTATTAATAAAATAACGCCGATTGTTATGAAGCTGTCGGCAATATTGAAAACAGGCCATATTTTAAAGTTTATAAAATCAATTACAAAGCCATAAAATATTCTGTCTATGATATTACCTGTTAAGCCTGCTGCTATGAATGTAAATGAATATGGATTAATCCGGTCATAGAAATAAATCAATAACCCCAAGACTATGACTGAAAAATAAATTAATACAGAATTTAAATCCTGAAATAAGCCAAAGCCGGCTCCTGTATTTTTTACCAAAGTAAAAGCAAAAAACTTAAAATCAATTGTTTTTGTCAGATTCAAAGCCCATATTTTTGTTAATCTATCTGTTAATAAAATTATGATTGAGATGATAATGAAAATAATCCATTTATATTTAAATTTTTTCATTAATTAAAGTAGAAAGAAATAGTTTATAAATATTAGTACTCCCAGCCTTTTTTCTTTGGCTCTTCTTTGTTTGATTCCTCTGCTATTTTCTCTATCCTAGCCAAGCGGTTTTCAATATTTTTAAGAATTGAGCTTACATTATCAAGCTTTAAGGACACTAATTCAATATCTTTCTGTAAGTTTTGTGTCGGCTGTAAATTCTGCTGAGGGTAATTCTGTGAACTCATAGGATTAAACCCTGAACCCTGCGGATAGGCATTCCTCCCGGTTTCTTCCTGATCAATTGTCGGGAGAGTTGAGAATCTAGAAACAAAATCCTCCTGTCCATAACCCTGCTGCTGATTACTTAAACCAGAATCAAGATTTGGTCCTGGCGGCAGGCTTGTATCAACTGGATTATTCATATTAAGATCATCATCATCTTTATTTGACTTTCTCCTGAAGAAACTGCCTATACCCATTTTTCACCTCTTTTTTATGATTAGGTTATTATAATTTAAAAAATTATTGATTTTGATTGGCTATTTTTTCTATTAAAAAATCCGGGACTAATCCCATAGTCTTCATCATCAATGTTCTGGGATAGAATTTTATATCTCCGTTTGTGATGTGTTTTATTAATTTAACTGAATTTGTGGGACCGAATAATTCACCAACAAATGACCCGAATAAATAATTCCTTATGTCCTGGGAATTCAATTCATTCTCAAACTCTGCCATGACGTCACTTTTTGGCATTGAAGCCTTAAGAGAATAAACCTCTGCAAAAGAATCCAGGGGATTCTCACTCCTTATAATCTCTATGATTTCCCTGCCGGTTAAGCTTATATCCTCAATAGGAAACTCAGTTTCATTGAAATCCTCAAGAATCCTGAAATTCAGGCAGATTATCTTATAATTGTCTTTCAGTAATTCATCAAAATCCTCTTTTTTATAATAATTTTCTGCCTCTTTTAATTCTGTCCGGTTGTAAAAGTCAGCAATATCCTCCATGCTTTCAGCCTCGTCTGCCTTTGAGAAATCAGTTTCCATTAAAGCATATAAGCTATGGGATTCATCCTCTAATAATATTATATTTGATGAATTGGTGAAATTATTCTTAAAATCCTTTATATCATTGAATATTATTATGCTAAAGACAATACAGAAAACCAATCCTAATAAAAGAAATATTTTCACTATCCTCCATGCCAGGCTGAATATCCTTGAGACTATCATCAGCCCTATAAATAAAACTACTATCCCAAATATTATATACCAAAGCATATTGTTTATAGAAATGAATGTGATTATTTAAAAAGTTTTTTACAGCTTTTGCTGAAAATACATTTTTTACACAGAGGTTTATTTTTACAGAACTCTTTTGCTAATTTTACCAGAAGAGCATGGTATTCTTTGAATAAGATTATATCTTTTTTTAGATTTTGCATAAAAAGGTTTTGCAGTTCTTCATATGTTATATTATTATTGCAGAAACCCATTCTTGAGAATATTCTTTTAGTGTATGAGTCTATTACAAATATTGGCCTGTTGAAAGCATATAATAAAATAGAATCTGCTGTCTCATTTCCTACTCCTTTTAGAGTTAATAGTTTATTTCTTAATTGTTCTGTTGATAGTTTAGTTAAATCATTATTTATATAAAAATCTGCTATTAGCTTTAATCTATCGGCTTTTTGATTATAATAACCCGAGCTTTTTATTAACCGGGCCAGTTTTTCTGTTTTTGTTTTTTTTATATTTTTAAAAGAAAGAAGATGGTTTTTATTTAAATTATTTAAAGCCTTTTCAACATTCTTCCATGAAGTGTTCTGGGTTAGTATTGTGCCTATAATTATCTCAGATATTTTTTGTTGTTTTGTCGGTTTTTTTTGTATAATTGGCCACCATTTCTGAGGTCCGTAATAAGAGTATAATTTTTCATAGATTTTTTTCATAAAATTTCAGATAGAAAAAAGGTTTATAAAGTTAATTATCTGGGAAAAGTTTCCCCATGCCTGTTTCCGGATCAATTTTATCAGACTTATATGAAGAAATTCTGGCTAATTTTCTAAACCTGCCTGGCTTAAAACCAATTGTTGAGCCAATAATTCTTGATTCTTCTGAAGGATATTTGACTCTGGAATTAGTTCGAAAAGGAGGCAATTCAAATTCATTATATTTTTCCCATGATTTCTCATAATCAGAATCAGAAGTCTTCATATCAAAAACTCTAACAGACTGTGGAAGTCTTTTTGTTTGGGGCTGATAATAGGCTAAAAAAGGATCATCAGTATGCCTCAATACAAAATCTTCAAGGTCTCTTAAATCTATGAGTTTATGCATATTTAATTTAGTGCCCTCTTCCAGGCATTTATTGTTTTGTGGTTTTTTATGGCTATTCACATACCTGACAAAATAATCTATACCATTTTTATAGAATATAGGAACAGATAAAACACCATTCAAATCATCTTTAATTAATTCTTCCTTAAAATAATTAACAGATGGCTTGTATCCAAAAGAATAAATATGAATATCTTTTCCATTATTTAGATTTAAATAAATATTCTCATTTTTTTTATCTTTATTCATGGTTGAAATATCATCCCTTCTATCTAACAATTCAAGAACATAATCAATCATTTCTTCTTTTTGTTCATCATTAACTGAACATTTGGCCATTTTATACCATATATAATTATATATTTATAAACTTTTCGTTTTTTAACTACTATTTAGTAATAATATAGAATCAGTCTGCTGCAAATAAATCAGAATCATTAACCTTAAACCACTTTAATCTTGCCCCTGCGTCTAACCAGGCATGTGCATAATTCAATGCGCCAAAAGCCCTGACATAATCCCCTTTTTCTTTGAAATAGTTTGCGTCCTTATAATATCTCTGGGCCATATCAAGAAAGTCATGGGCCTCTTTTTTATCTACTATTTCATTAGAGTTTACTTTATCTAAAGCTCTTTTAGTAACATCAAAATACTTATTCAGTGTTTCTTCTGTTATTTCTTTCATTTTTTCATTATAAAATACAAAACTATAAAAAATTAACTGTATTCTTAAATCAGAAATGAATTATTATGATGAAACAGCAGAAGGATATGAAGAATTACATAAAAAAGAACAGCTGAATAAGATAAAGATTATCCTGGAGAATTTAAAGATAGAGAAAACAGATAAGTTATTAGATATTGGCTGTGGAATGGGTTTTTTATTTGATTTTGCAGAATGTGATTTTATTGGTATTGATCCAAGTAAAAAACTAATTGAAAAAAGCAGGCACAAGGATAAAATCCTGTTAGGAAATGCAGAAAAACTTCCTTTTAAGGACAATGAGTTTGATGTAATTGTTTCCATAACAGCAATACATAATTTTGACAATATTGAACAATCTTTGAAAGAAATGAAAAGGGTTTTAAGAGATAAAGGAAAGATTGCAATAACTGTCCTAAAGAAATCCAAGAAAAGCAATGATATAGAAAAACTCCTGAACAAATATTTTAAGATAAATACAGTCATAGATGAAGGAATGGATTTGGTTTATTTTGGAGAAAAATAGATGTTAAACTCAATTAAAAAAGTCTTAGTCATGAGGTTGGGTTTTACTTCCTCTGTATGCTCCTTCTGCCGCAGAATTTACACCAAAAAGTTTTCTAAAACAATCCATATACCAACCCATTGTTGGACCAATTAATGATGAAATTGTCGCAAGATATGTTGCTCCATTTTTAACTTTCTCCATATCTACTTTTCCCTCAGAAACATAACTTCCTATTGCGATTGCTACTGAATAAATTGGTACTTGGAAAGTATTAAATGCAAGAAGGTCAACCAATCTTTTTCTAAGATTTCCACTTTTTTCAGTTGTTTTTGTTAGTTTGAAAGTTTTTTCTCTCCACCAACCATATATTCCACCTGTAACAGAATTCATAACAGTTGCTGATGCCCTTGAAGCAACAATTCCTGTAAAATTTAATCCTGCTATATAATCAAGTAAACTTCCAACAATTAATGAATATGTAATATTTCCTACAGTATCAACCACTGCAATCTTACCAGCAGAGGATTGTTTATTTTCCTTAATTTTTGCTTCAAGATCTGTTTCTTCAGATTTATCTCTAATTTCATCCATTTTACTATAAATAGAATGTTTTCTTTTATAAACTTTTCTGTTATTTACTACTTAATAGTTAATATAAATAGTTTATTAAAAAATTTAAATATAAACACCCAATCCAAACCAATATGAAAATCGCAATTTGCGGCAGTGTGTCTTTTGCTAAGGAGATGCTTGAAATTAAGAAAAAACTGGAAGCACAAAATTATAATGTTGTTGTTCCTTCAGGTATTGAGAAATATGCTGACGGCTCTCTTAATGTTGAAACCAAATGGGAAAAAATAGAATTTGATGTTATCCGTGCTTATTTTGAGGAAATAAAGAAAAACGATGCAATATTAGTTATTAACAAAGACAAGAACAATATAAAGAATTATCTTGGTGGAAACAGCCTGATTGAGATTGCTTTTGCCCATGTATTAAATAAGAAAATATTCCTGCTTAATCCTATCCCTGAAATGAATTATTCTGATGAAATAGAAGCAATGAAACCTATTGTTATAAATGGGGATTTAAGCAGAATAAAATAAATGAATATGTTAGATTTTCTTTGATTTGTTTAAGAGGAAAAATCAAACTTCTCTTAATCACGATGTTAAGTTCAATTGTGTTTAAGTTCTTTTTAGAAAAGGGGGGAGTTCGTCCTTCGCACATATACACTCCCTGCGGAGAAATTTATTACCGTGAAAATTTAATTGAAATTAACATCTATTATAAGAAAGAATAATCAAAACCTGGATTATCAAGTATAAATTATTTTTTTCTTTAGAAAACTTTAAAAACCCATTTCTATATTTAGAATAAGATGAATATTAAATATTATTTTAAAAAAATAACAGGAAGTTTTATATTATCAAAGTATAAGAAAATATCATCGGGCTCAATGATGGATGCAATAAAATATTTCTTTTTTGTCTTTATCGTGGGATTGGTATTGATGTGTGTATTCAGCATTCCTTTTCTTATAAGAATGCCCTCGCAGATAGGGGATAAAATGGACGGGTTTGAAAATTTCAATATTGACTTAAACATAACCACAAAAGAGCCATTAACACTGACAAAACAGCCCTTAATCATTATTGACAAAAACAGGAAAAACCTCAGCACTGAATTCGGATTATTTACAAATGAAAAGTTTATCTATAGAAAATACTTTTTTTTCGGCAAAAATGAAATAGGGGGAAAGCCGGATTATAACCTTGCTGAAGACAGGGGAAAACTAATTAAAATGGGCTCTGTTTTATTTATTATATTAATACCATCAATATTATTAGTTATAAGTTTATTTTTTCTGACAAAATTCCTGTTTTTCATATTCTTATTCTCAGCAATAGCATTTTTCATAATCCATTTATTTAAATATAAATTAAGCCTGAAAAAAATAATCAAAATAGCAATATATTCCTCAACTCCATCTATTTTACTGGATTTAATGCTTTTCCCGTATATAAAATTAGGCCTTTACAGCCTCATACCCTTCGTTATATTATTCATCTTGGCATTATTCACAATAAGCGAGAAGCAGTTCCATATAAAACACAAACCAAGTGAAAAGAAAGATATTTTTAAAGATGAATAAAAAAATTTATAAATAGTTATCTATTCTCATCAAAATTAATTCATGGAGAGAAAACATGGGAAGAATAAAAACACAATTAATAAAGAGAGTAACAAAGGAATTATTTAGCAGCCACAAGGATGAATTCAGCAATGATTTTGAAGAAAACAAGAAATTAGTTGAAAAGTTTGCAGATGTTCCTTCAAAGAAATTAAGGAATATAATAGCAGGATATATAACAAGGCTAAAGAAATCAAACAAGGATGTTTTTCAGGAACTTAATATTTAGTAAATACACGGGGGGTGTAAAATGGCAGGAAAAGCAAAAGAAAACGACAACACAATATTTATTGGAGAGAAACCATTTATGAACTATGTGACCAGTGTTATAATGCAGTTTACCACAAAGGAAGAAGACACAGTGTATGTGAAAGCAAGGGGAAAGTTTATCAACAAGGCAGTGGATGTTGTGGAAGTAGCAAGAAAGAGATTTTTAGAGGATAAAATAGAAATAAAAAACATAGAGATTGACTCAGAAGAGTTTGAAAACAAAGAAGGAAGAAAAGTAAGGGTTTCCACAATAAGCATAGAAATGACAAAAGTAAAATAATATCTTATATTTTCTTTAATGGAAAAAAATAAAAACAATCCCGATAGTTCTGAATATAAAATGATTGAACTGGACGGCAGTTACGGGGAAGGAGGAGGACAGATATTAAGGACAGCTTTAGCACTGAGCATATTAACACAAAAGCCGTTCCATATTATAAGAATAAGGCACGGAAGGGAAAAACCAGGACTGAAGCCGCAGCATTTTCATTCTATAAAAGCATTGCAGAAATTAACCAATTCCGAAGTAAGCAATCTGAAAATGGGGAGTGAGGAAATAACATTTAAGCCCAAGCCAATAAAAGAAAACTCATTAAATATAGATGTGGGAACAGCAGGCTCTTTAACATTATTATTGCAGTCTTTATTATTGCCCTGTATAAATTCAGAAAAAGACATCTGCATAAAGATGAAAGGCGGGACAGATGTCTCTTGGTCTCAGCCCATTGACCATTTGCAATATGTTTTTCTTCCATTGATAAAAGAATTCTCAGACATAGAATTTGAATTAATACAAAGGGGCTATTATCCAAAAGGGCAGGGAAAGATAAAGCTGAAAATACCTGCAAAAAAGATTATTCCTGATGAAATAAACCATATAGAAAAAGGCAGTCTTAAAAAAATAAAAATAATAAGCCATGCACATAAAGACTTAAAAAACAGTAATGTTGCAGAAAGGCAGTTAAAATCATGCAAAAAAATGCTCAACAGCTTTTTTTATCATGAAAACATAAATCCTGAAATAGAAACAACAACAGATTACCAAAACACTCAAAGCATTGGCTCAGGAATCAGTGTTATCGGGATATATGAGAACACAAGGATAGGCTCGGATTCCCTTGGCGAAAAAGGGAAAAAAAGCGAAATAATAGGAAAAGAGGCTGCTGAAAGGCTCATTCTTGAGATTCAGAAAGATGCTGTTGTAGATAAATTCACAGCAGACCAGCTGATACCTTTCATGGCCTTAACAAAAAAAGCAAAAATAAAAACCTCACAAATAACAGACCACATACTGTCAAACATTTACACAGCCGAAAAGTTCATGGACATAAAATTCAGTATAGAACTGAAAAATAACATAATAGAAAAGATATAATCACCTGTTCAGCAATGCAAGCTGTATCTCATTGTATAATTCCCTGATTACATTATATATTATAGACTTCTCAATACCATCAAGAGAGCTTTGCTCATAAATCTCCCTCAGTTTTTCGTAAAACTCTTTTGCTGCCCCAATATCCCCGTTTCTTATAGAATCCCTGCATTTTTCGCTCATCTCATATATCTTCGGGTGGTTTCTTATGTAATCCACAACATCCTCTCCCACCACTTTTTTCCTGAATGATGCATCTTCAGGTCTTAACTCCCCGAGCTTTTCCTTTAGGAATTCCTCAAAATCATTATCCTTGTGGCTTCTCTTTTTGTTTTTTCTGGGAATCTCTATTTTTCTAAGGCCGAATAATTCCTCCTTATCCTCCAGGTCCTTTTCCACTTTCTCTTTCTCTTCCTCAACCTTATCCAGCTCTTTTTCTTTTGATTTAAGAGCATCTTTTTCTGATTTTAATTTCTCCTTCATCACCTCAAGTTGCATTGACTTGAAGGCTCCCTGCTTTCTCAGCTCCTGCTCCTTTCTTGAAAGCTCTGCCTCTTTTTTGTCAAACTCCTTTTCCTTTTCAATCAGTTTTTTCTTTTCCTCTTTTATTCCTTCATCAATCCTTGTCCTTATTGCCCTTTCAAGGTCTCTCTTCTCTTTTTCAAGCTTATCCTCCTGTTTCTCAAGCTCATCCTGCTTTTTCTTCAGGGCATGCTCCCTTCTCCTCAGGTTAAGGTGTATCTCTGTTAGCTCATCCCTCTGCCTCTCAAGCTCAAGCTTGGCTTTTGCAATTCTCTCATCAATCTTCTCCTCAAGCTGCTCCTCGTGGTCTTCAAGAATCTTTATAATATCCTCCTTAAACACAGTCTTTCTTAACTCATTAGCCAATTCTTCTTTTTCAAGAACATCCTCAATCCATTCTGCAAAATCATTCTTATGCCTGTTTACATGGTATTTGAATACATTTTCATCTATTTTTTTTAAAGCATCAATAAGCTCCTTTAATGACCTTACCAGCCTGCCGTTTTTCAGAAGCAGCTCATCTCTTGAGGGGGTTGTTTCTTTTCTTACGGCTTTTTTTAATTTGTCTTCAAGCTCTTTTTGTTTTTTCTTTATTTTCCCGAAGAACCTATTATAGTCAAATTCCTTTTCAGCCATTTCATCCAAAGGAGGTATTCTGGTTTTCTTCTTTGATTTCTTTTTAGATTGTTTTTTTCTCTTTTTAACTGATTTTTTTATTGATTTGGATTTCTTTTGTTTTTTTGGTTTTTTCTTTTTTGGCTGTTTTTTCTTTTTTGGGGTTTTTGGCGTTGGTTTTGTTTTCTTTTTTTGTTTCTTAACTTTTGTTTCTGCTTTTTTCGTCTTTTTCTTTTTTTCTTCAGACTTTTCTTTTTTAGTTTCTTTCTTTTCTTTTTCAGGTTGTTTTGGCTCTTTTTTCTCTTCTGGTTCTGATTTTTCTTCTTCTGCAGGCTCAGTTTCTTTTTTCTTCTTAGGTTTTTTTTCATCACCAGAGAAAAAGCCGTCCTCATATTCAGTCCAGTTAATATCTTTTTTAATTTCATCTTTTGTTTTATCTGGAACCGAGGATTCCCGAATATGCTCGGAAACTTTTGTTTCTGACATTTCAGGCTTTTTTTCTTTTTTTGGTTGTTCTTTTGTTTCTTGTTTTTCTGGCTCGTATAAAACAGGTGGTTTCTTAATATTCCCTGAAACAGGAATTTCAGGAATTTTCTCCTGAATCATTTGCTTATTTTTCTCAACAGGAGGCTTTTCAATATTGCCTTTTTCATCTTTTTTTAAGAACTCATCATAAGGAACTCCTGATGTTGGTTTATTGGAAACTGTTAGATTTGAGAAATCCTCATCTAATTTTTTTATTCTTCTGGAAAATTCATCATCTTCACTAATCTCAGATATGTCTTTTACCTCATCTTCTCCGGACAAAGAACTGCCTCTCTTCTCTTTTTTCTTTTCTTCCTCTTCTTTACCCCCGGCAGGAGGCTTTGGGGGCTGGATATCAACCATCAACACACCTCTTTTTGATTTTTAAATAATGACTTATTTTTTATATAAATATTTTGTTTTATAAAACTATTGGTTTTCTATGGGTTTTTGAAACCAAAATCAGCACAGCCCTTTAAAGATAAATCCTCATCATTTTCTATGAATGAAATACTTATGTCACTGAATTCCCTGTAATCCTTATTGAAAAATTTTTTAAAAACATCAGTAAACTCATTTTTTATTATACCATCAACAGCATTTATTATATTTCCTGCCAGCAATATTGTTTTCGGCATGAAGCTTAAGCTCAAACCTGCAGAGGCTTTTGCAATATAATAAACAAACAATTTAACTGCTTCGAGCTCTGCTGAACCATTATTGTTGTTATAATCAGAAAGTGCTTTTTTCACAATTTCTTCAGGGTTATTCAAATTACTGCCTTTAAGGAATTTATATAAATTAACTATCCCCGGGCCTGAAACTACATTATCATATTTGAATTCCATGTTATTATTGAAAAAATTAAATAATTCAATATCTTTTTTTGTTTCAAGATTTATATAATTATGGCTGAACTCCGAAGAAATGACCTTATAGCTGTTATCAGGACACTTAAATAAAAAAACAACACCCAGGCCTGTCCCTGGCATCAATATAAGGATTTTATCGCTGTTGACATTTCCGGAACCTGAAAAGCCGTAAGCAAAGGCCTCCATATCATTAATAAGAATTATGTTGTTGCATTTCTCTTTTGTTTTCTGTAATTTTATTGTTTCTATACACAACCCAGAATTAGAGAGCTTGCATTTTTCCTTATTAAAAAGGATTGGACCTGCACATCCCAGGACACAATTTTTTATTATAATGTCAGGAGAATTTTCTTTGATAAAATTTACAAAAATATCATCAAGCTCATTGCTGCTGCTTATATCCTTTGTCAGAAAAGAGTGTTTTTTTATTATATTAAGACTCTTATCTACTAAAGCAATCTGCGTATTAGTACCCCCGATATTCCCTGCGAGAATATATTCCATCTTAGTCTATATAAGCACCCATTTTTTCTTTCAGTTCCTCAACCACAGGGACCCCGTTAGGATCAGTCTTATATATCAGAGACAGATAATATGAAATAAGGTCGCCAAGGTGGATTGAGCTGAATATCTTTGTTAATGCACAATTGCCTTTAATGAGTAATCTTGTAATTGGTAATTTTTTCTTTAATATATCCTGGGTTATGTTGACTCTTTTCTTTATCCTTGAAAACTGCCCTTCATCCACAAGTATTATTAAATGGAAAGATGCAGTAAGATTAGTGAATGCATTTATCTCATTGTGATTCAGTTCAGAGAATTCATTGCAGAAAGCCATGGTTTTTGCGTTTTCATTAAACTGGGTTTTCCACCTATATGCAACAGGATAAAACAGATGGGATGAATAAATAAGAGGGATTCTTCCCTCAAGTTTTTTTGACAATTGCTTTGCAGTCTCATCATATATTGGCTTTTTAAGGTTCTGCATCAGTTTTTTCACTGCATCCTCCTGACCCCCAATTATTTCGTTTTTCTCAAGAATCTTCAGCAAAGGGAAAAAAGTATAAGCCAATGCAACCCTGGGCTCAAATCCTGAAGGTAATTTAACAAAGGGAACATTATCTATTTTTGATTTCCTTTCAAGTATTCCTCCTGAACTCAATATGACCACTGAAGCACCTTTCCTTACCGCATCCTTATAGCACGATATGGCCTCTTCTGTGTTTCCTGAATAAGAGATAACAAAAACAAGGCTGTTTTTCCCCACAACCCTTGGAATACTATAGTCCTTCACAGAATAAACAAAAGGCATCTTGTTTTTCCTGTCTGATGAGCCTATCATTTCAATGTATGAAGCCAGCAGGTCTCCTGAAATTCCCGAACCACCCATTCCGCAGCACACTATATCATTTATGTTCTTGTTCTCAATAACAACATCGCTGCCCAGCTTATAAGCATCCCAGAGCTGGTTTGAAAAATCAAGAATCTGTTTTTTCATATTTTTTGAATCTATATTTTTAGATGCAGGCTCAGCTGTTTCTGCCTTCTTATTTTCCCCATTGTTTTGTTCAGAATCTTCCATCATTAATCCCTCTTTATATTAAAATCAAATATAAGAACAAACTATTTAAATTTTGTGTTTTTTTATTTTATCATGGCAAAGATATATATCAAGACATTTGGTTGCACATTAAACCAATATGAAAGCGAAATAATGAAAGGGCTGATTAAGAATTCTGAACACAATATAGTTAATAATGAGAACAAAGCAGATTTAATTATTATAAATGGATGCACTGTAACAAAAAGAGCTGAGAACAAGTTCTGGAATTATCTGAAGAAAACTAAAGATAAAAAAATAATATGTGCAGGTTGTGTTGCCCAGGCAGAGCCTTATCTGTTAAAAACAAAATTAAAAAAATATTCTGTAATAGGAACAGAGCAGATACATAATATTTTGGATATAATAAACAAGACATCAGAAGGCAAAATAATACATAATATCAAAAGAAATCCTGAATTAAACCCAAACAAAATTGAAAACCTTAAAGACAATAAGATAACTGAGATAATACCAATAGCAAGGGGATGTGTTGGAAACTGCAGTTATTGTATTACTAAACTTGCCCGCGGGAGTTTAAAATCTTTCTCGGTTGATTCAATAATAAAAAGATTTGAAAAAGGCCTGAAAAAAGGCTCAAGGGAATTCTGGATTACAGCAGAGGATACCGGGGCTTATGGAAAAGACATGAATAATGGTGTTAATATTATATATTTACTAAAATACATATTAAAAAATATAAACGGAGATTATAAAATAAGGCTGAGCATGGGAAACCCAAACCATTTCATTAAATTCAGAAAAGAACTGGCTGATATATTAAAAGATGAAAGGATGTTCAAGTTCATTCATCTGCCCTTGCAGTCAGGAAGCAATAAGATTCTGAAAGAAATGAATAGATATTATAAAAAAGAGGAATTCCTGGACTTGATAATATATCTGAAAAAACAAATCCCTGAAATTACAATAAGCACAGATGTAATCCTGGGTTTTCCCGGGGAAACTGAAAAAGATTTCAATGAAACAATTAATGTTATTAAGAAAACAAAGCCGGATATTTTAAACATAAACCGATTCTCTCCAAGACCAAAAACAAAAGCCTATGAGCTGAAAGAATTACAGTCAAATATCCTCAAAGAAAGGTCGAGAAAGATGACAAAACTGTTTGAAAAAATAGGATATGAGAATAATAAAAAATGGCTGAATAAAAAGGCTGAGGTTTTAATAGATGAAGAAGGCAAGAAAGGAACAAAAACAATGAAAGGAAGAAATAATTCCTATAAAACTGTGGTTGTATCATATAAAAACAAAAAAGCCGGACTGGGGGAAAAAGTTAATGTTAAAATAGACAAAATCAGTTATTTTGACTTAAGAGGCTCAATGATATAATTATCATACTTCATCATACTTAACAAAATATTTATAAATTCTAAAAAGTTTCCGGGAATATCAGGGGTAAAGATGACGAAAAGAAAAAAAGTTATTTGTTTAACAAGAGATTGCTGGGTTGAGGATATTTTATTTGATTCAAAAGCAAGGAAGGGGAATGTTTTGTATTTTATGGAAGGAGAGAAAGAATTAATCCATAAAATTATAAAATCTATAATAAGTACATACAGACTGGAAAAAAAAGAGGGTATTGAAGGAGTAATAGAAATGTTTTATTATGCAGGAGATGATTTTGATATATCTGCAGATTATAATTATTGGTGTTCGAAAAAGAATTGTCCTGAATTATATCAAAAAACAAAAAAAGCTTTAGGGAATATCTTAAAATGAAAGAAAGAGTTACTTTAACAATAGAAGAAGAACTTCTTAAAAAAATTGATAATAGTATTGATGGGTCTAAGATTAAAAACAGGAGCCATGCTGTTGAGTTATTGTTAAGAAAAGGTTTAGGGAATATAAAGCCGCAGAAGGCATTTATACTTGCAGGAGGGAAAAACAACAGCGGGAAATCAAGGTCCATGGTTAAAATAGAGGGAAAAGCTGTTCTTGAGCACGTTATTGATTTATTTAAAAAACACGGCATTAATGAGATAATAATATCTGTGAGCAAAAAAAACCAGAAGATAAAAAAATATTTCAGTGATGGCTCATTGTGGGGGGTTAATATTAAATATATAGAAGAAGAAATGCCACTTGGAACAGGAGGGCCCCTGAACCTTGCCAAAGAAGAGTTGAAAAGCACTTTTGTGATGTGCAATGCTGATGAGATAAAGGATGTTGATATTCTGGATATGTTTAATTTCCATAAGGAGAATGAAGGTTTGGTTACAATGGCCCTGACAACAGTGAAAGACCCTTCTGATTATGGGGTTGTTCTGATGAACGGAAACAAAGTCATGGCTTTTATAGAAAAACCATCAAAGGACATAAGCTCCAGGATGATAAATGCGGGGCTTTATATAATAGAGCCCGAGATTATTAAGCTGCTGCCTGAAGGATATGCAAATCTTGAGCAGAATGTTTTCCCAAAGCTTGTAAGGGCAAACAAGCTTATTGGATATGTGTTTTCAGGCAGGTGGATGGATGGAAAAACAGTAAAAAATAAATAAGATTTATAATCTTAAAAAGAAAAGAGGTTTATTATGGGTATTTTTAAGGCATATGATATAAGAGGGATTTATCCTGAAGAACTTTCTGAGGAAACAGCATATAAGATAGGAAGGGCTTTTGTTTCATTTCTTAACTGTAAAAAAGCTGTTGTGGGGTATGATGCAAGGGAATCAGGGAAAAAGCTTTTTGATGCATTAACCAAAGGAATAATAGATCAGGGAGCTGATGTTGTAAATATTAAAGATATAACTACACCGATGCTTTTTTTTGCCATAAATAAAATAGAGAATGCAGATTCAGGAATAATGATTACTGCAAGCCATAATCCCGCTGAATATAATGGATTTAAATTGTGCAGGGAAAAAGCAATTCCATTAAATGAGAATACAGGAATTAAAGAAATTGAAAAAATGGTTGAAAAAAATGATTTTAAAGAGCCTGATAAAAAAGGAGGATACAGTGAATATGATATCGGCGGGGAATATGAAGAATTCTATAATGAATTCACTAAAAAGATTGGCTTGGAAAAAAACAATCTTAATATTATTATAGATTGCGGTAATGGTATGGGTTATAAGGAACTGCCTGTAATAAAAAAATTTGCCAATGTTGAGACAATATATGAAAATCCTGATGGAAGTTTTCCCAACCACAGCCCAGATACCACAAATAAAGAAAACCTAAAAGAAATAAAAGAAAAAATAAAAAATGGAAATTTTGATTTAGGCATTGTATTTGACGGAGACTGTGACAGGGCTGTTTTTATGGATGAAAAAGGAAATAACATAGAGCCAGATATAATCACTGCACTGATTTCAGAATTTATTTTAAAAGATTCAAAAGAAAAAAACGAAAAGATAATCTATGACATAAGAAGTTCGCTTGTTGTCGAGGAAACCATAAGGAAAAACAAAGGCATCCCTTTAATACATCCTGTGGGTGCAAGCCTTATAAAGACAACCATGAGAAAGGAAAATGCTGTATTCTGCGGGGAAAAATCAGGGCATTATATGTTCAGGAATTATTTTTATTCAGATTCTGCATTAATGACTATATTTTATGTATTTAAAATCATGCAAAAACAGGAAAAAAGCATTTCTGAAATAATCAAGCCTTATAAAAAATATTACAGCAGCTATATGAATTTTGAGGTTTCAGATAAGGATAAAACAATTAAAAAAGTTGAAGATGAATTTACCGACTACAGCAAAAAAATGGATATTGACGGGGTTTCTGTATATTATGATAATTACTGGTTTAATATAAGAAAAAGCAACACAGAACCTGTAGTAAGATTAACAATAGAAGCAAAATCAAAGGAGATTCTTGAAAATATAAAAAAGAGGCTGAATGATATTATTAATGAAAAATAAAGATGAACCTTTTTAAAAAAATTAAATCAAATATCAGGAAATCAGAGAATTTTGCCCATGAAACAAAAAGGTCTGTGACAATAAAGTTTATCTCAGTTATTCTTATTTTTGTTTTTTATTTCTTTTTTGTTTCCATAAGATATAACCACTGGGGCGACGGGTTCATTATAACTCTGCTGACATGGTCTTTTTTTGTTTTCTGCACGCCCATTGCTGACGCAGGAGTATTGATTGATTTCCCAATACGCCTGATAACAAAAATAAGGATGATTTATTCTGAGATTCTGGTATGGATAACAGCATTATCTATTAACATCTACTCACTGACCTTTATGCCCCAGCTCTATGAAAAAACAATAGTTTTAAGACTGTTTAATCACATATTATTACAGCCATTCCCTTTCTGGTCAATAATATTAATTTCAGGATTAGGAACTTTCTTATCAATACATTTCGGGGATGAACTCCTGGATATCTCAAAACACAGGGAAAGAAAGAAATACATTCTGCATGAAAAAAAACACAAGTGGATTTTGATTATATTCATAATTGTAAGCATCCTTATACTCTATGATTTCCTGTTAAAAGAATTCGGGATACATATAGTTTGATGTTTATTGTTAATTCAGAAAAAATGAAACTAAAACAAGTTCTCAAGAAAACAATCTATCCAAAAGCGCCATATAACTTTGATTATAGTGTGCATAACCCGTCACATTATCCAACACCCCTAGTAAAATATGAGAGGGGCAGATTATGGTTTTCTTTTAGATTTAAAGAAAAATTAGCCGGGGTTAAATTTATTGATAAAGGAGAAATAGATAAGCCAAAGATAGAGGCAACAGTTTACTATCGGAATAAATTAGATAAAACATTTGAAGACGAACTCTTTAGAGAATTAGATTACAGATTTCAATTACAGGAAGACTATTCAGAATTCTATAAAAAGTTTGAAAAAGATAAAATCGCAGGAAAAGTTATCAGAAAATTCAAAGGCATGCATAATTTCTGTATTAAAGGGCTTTATGAATATTTAATGATTGCAATTTTACTTCAGAACGCTACTATAAAAAGAACTGTGCAAATGACTGATTCAATATTAAAAAATTATGGCGACACAATAAATTTTGATGGGGTTAAATTATATTCAATCTGGAAACCTGAGAATTTGCTAAAAGTGTCTGAATCAGAATTAAGATCCCTTAAAGTAGGCTACAGGGCAAAAAGCTTTATTAGGGCTACAGAAGATTATCTAAAAATAAATGAATATTCTATGCGAAAATTAGATAACCTCGAACTCAGAAAAGAACTGCTTAAGATTTACGGGGTTGGCCCTGCATCAGTTGATTACATCATGACAGGGGTTTTCCATAGAAATATTTTGAATACAATTCCGCCTTGGGAAGCTAAAATCTATTCTAAATTAATTGGATTGAATACAACAAACCCAAAAAAGATTATGGAGCTTCTTGACAAAAGATATGGAAGATATAAATCCTATGTTATGGGGCACCTGTTTATGGATATTTCATGGAAACATAAACATAAAAGAATTGACTGGATGGAAAAGTTACTGCCTTATTAAAAAACCGTAACTTACGGAAACACAGAGCGTTTCCTAAGTTAGGAATTCCTTTGGAATTCCGTAACTTACGAAAAACAGAGTTTTTCTAAGTTCGGAATTTTGCCCGCAAAATTCCGTAACCTTTATAAACCATTCAATTATTCCCAAACAAGAGAGAGGAAAAAATACTGCCGTTTTGTATAAAAATGGTTTTCTCTGGAAGTTATAGAAAATGTTAAAATTGAAAAAACCTTTATTACCAACTTTAAAGGAAAAAAAGCGCTACATTGTTTACAGGATTATTTCAGAAAGGAAAATAAACAAGGATGTTTCAAAGGACATTATAGATAAAATAAATAGTTATCTTGGTGTGTTTGAAGGCGCAAAAGCGGGAATAATGAATGTAACTTACAACAAAAACAAGCAGGCAGGTATTTTAAAGGTAAGCAATAAAAAATTAAAGGAAACAAAAAGCTCAATAAGCCTGATAAATGAATTAAATAAGCAAAAAGTAATAATAACAAATATATATGTTTCAGGCATATTAAAAAAAGCTAAAAATAAACTGAAAAATATTGAATGAGGTGCAAAAATGGCAAAAAATGATGATTCATTACAGAACCAGATGATGGGGTATGACAGGGCAATTACTTTATTTAGTCCTGACGGAAGACTGCTGCAGGTTGAGTATGCTGAAAAAACAGTAAGAAAAGGCTCTCCTGCAATAGGAATGGTATGTAAAGACGGCATTTTGCTTGTTACAGACAAAAGGATTATAGACAAACTTGTTGTTGCAGAAAAGCTTGAGAAAATATGGGAGATAGACGAGCATATCGCTGTCACCGCTGCAGGCATACTTTCAGACGCCCGCATACTGATTGAAAGGGCTCAGTTAAAGGCACAGCAGCACAGGATTACATATGACAGCCCGATTGACATAAAAGATATAATAAAGCACATTGCAGACATAAAACAAATGTGCACACAATACGGCGGATTAAGGCCTTTCGGGGTTTCTTTGCTGATAGCAGGAATAGACCAGGACGGCCCAAAACTGTTTGAGACCAATCCTACAGGCATATTTTTTGAGTACTATGCCACAGCAATAGGCGAGAACAGCAAAAGGCTTAAGGAAATATTAAGCAAAAAATACAGGCCTGATTTAACAATAGAGAAAGGACTGAAAATTGCATTGGATGCTCTGAAAAGCGTAACAAAAGAAAAACTCAGTGCGGGAAGGATAGGGACTGCATATATAACAAAAGAAGAGAAAAAGCTTAAGAGCTTTTCAGATGAAAAGATAGAAAAGATGTTATAGGTGTTATGAATGGACAAACAGCAATTATATGACAGGGAAAAGCTGCATATAAATCTTGCCAAGCTAAAGGTAAAAAACCAGGAATTCGAGGTCGTGGTTGACCCTGACCTGGCAATAGAATTCAGAAAAGGCAATGAAGACATTGATATACTGGCCATTTTAAATGTTGAGGATATATTCAGCGATGCTAAAAAGGGATTAAGGCCTAATGAAAAAGCCCTGGCTGAAGTTTTCGGTACAGACGACAAAATTAAAATTGCTGAAGAAATAATCAAAAAAGGCGAAATCCAGCTAAGCTCTAATTACAGGGAAAAGGAAAGGGAAACTAAAAAAAGAAGGATACTTGAGATTATACAGATTAACAGCATAAATCCAAGAGATAAAACACCAATTCCTTTAACAAGGCTGAAAAATGCATGGGATGAAGCCAATATACATATAAACGATTACAAAACAGCTGAAGAGCAGGTTAATGATGTCCTTGAAAAATTTAAGCCTTTAATACCTATAAGGTTTTCAAGGCAAAGAATAAAAATTAATGTCCCTGGACAATATGCTGTTAAAATATATGGAGAAATAAAGAAAAACTCAACTGTTGAGAATGAAAGCTGGAATAATGACGGATCATGGACAGGAACTGTTATAATACCTGGCGGACTGCAGGAAAAGTTTATTGATAATATGAAAAATAAAACACATGGAAACATAAAAATTGAATTATTGAATGATTAAGAGAGGTTACAAAATGACTAAAGAAGAAAAAAAGGAATCCAGCGAACTGCTGGCAGAAAACAAAAGCATAGTTGTTCCCGGGCAGGTTATTGCAAAGGGAATGAACTACCTTCCAACAGAAGGAACATACAGGAAGGAAAAAGATATAATAGCTTCAAGGATGGGCATTCTGAATATAAACGGCAAGATAATAAAAACAATCCCGTTAAAGGGAAGATATATGCCGAAAAAGAATGACCTTATCATTGGAAAAGTAAGAGATATAGCTATGGCAGGATGGTCTATTGATATATCCAACTGTGCATACAGGGGATTTATAAGGCTGGAAGACGGAAGTTCAAGCTATATTGAGAGGGGAGAAGACCTTAAAAGGTATTTTGATATTGGCGAATATCTGGCTACAAAAGTTACTAATGTAAGCGGCCAGAACCTTATAGACCTTACAATGAAGGGGCCAAACCTGAAAAAACTGAAAGCAGGCAGGATAATAAAAATAAACCCGCATAAAGTGCCCAGGATAATAGGGAAAAAAGGGTCTATGATAAGCCTGATAAAAAGAAAAACCAACTGCGAGATATTAATAGGGCAGAATGGAATAGTGTGGGTTTACAGCAAAGACTCAAAATATAATGAAGTTATTGCAATAGAAAGTATAAAGAAAGTCGCAGAAGAATCAAATTCGGGCGGCTTAACTGAAAAGATTGAAAAATTTTTAGATAAAAATATTAAAAAATAATAAATTAAAGGTGAAAATATGGTTTACAAAAAAAGATATGATGGCCGTGACTTTAACGAAACAAGGCCAATAGAAGCCAAGGCAGGAGTAATAGAAAAAGCAGACGGCTCAGCTTATTTCAGGATAGGCGGGACTGTGGCTTATGCTGCTGTTTACGGCCCAAGGCAATTACACCCAAGCCATCTTCAGGACCCAAGAACGGGAATCCTGAGATGCAAATACAATATGCTCCCTTTCTCAGGAAGGGGAGAAAGAATAAGGCCTGCTCCAAACAGGAGAAGCAAGGAAATAAGCATGATAACTGAAAAGGCATTAATACCTTTATTAAATCTTGAGGATTATCCAAATGCTGTTGTTGATGTATTTATTGAGCTTCCTGAAACCAACGCAGGCTCAAGGTGCGCAGGCATCTGTGCTGCTTCAATTGCCCTGGCTGATGCCGGGCTGATTATGAAAGACATGGTCGCAGCAGTAGCACTGGGAAAAGTGGATGATAAAATTGTAGTGGACCTTGATTATAATGAAGAAGCATATGAAGATGGCGATGTTGCAGACATCCCCATAGCAATGATACCAAGCACAGGAGAGATAACCCTGCTTCAGATGGACGGAAAAATAACAAAGAATGAATTCAGGGAAGTTTTAAAGACCAGCAAAAAAACAATCCAGAAGATAGTTGATATACAGAGGGAAGCACTGCTGGAAAGATACAAGGTGAAAAAATGAATAATGAAATGAAGAACCACTTAATAAAATCACTCAATGAGGATATAAGGATAGACAAAAGAAAAAAATCAGAATGGAGAGATGTTGAAATAGAGACAGGAATTATAAAGACAGCAGAAGGCTCTGCAAGAGTCAAGTTCGGCAACAGCGAAGTAATTGCAGGAATCAAGCTGAGTGTGGGTGAGCCTTACCCTGATAGTCCTGAAGACGGGGCTTTAATGGTAAATACTGAACTATTGCCTTTGAGCGACCCCGAATTTGAAACAGGGCCTCCAAGAATAGATGCAATTGAAAACGCAAGAGTTATAGACAGGGGAATAAGGGAAAGCGGAGCTATTGACACTAAAAAACTATGTATTAAAAAAGGGGAAAAGGTATGGATAGTCTCAGTCGATATTGCTCCAATCAACAATGACGGAAACCTTATTGATATAGGGGGACTGGCTGCAATTGCTGCTCTGAAAGACACAAAATTTCCAAAACTGGATAAGGACAATAATGTAGATTATGATGAAATAAGCAAGAAAAAACTTGAAATAAAAGAAACACCCATTCCAGTAACAGTTCTTAAAATCGGCAATAATTTTATTGTTGACCCGAAGAAAGATGAAGAAGAATTTATGGATGCAAGACTCACTGTAACATTCATAAAAAAGGGAAAGATGTGCGCTATGCAGAAAGGCGGGGACAATACTCTGACAGAAGAGGATGTTATTAAAATGATTGACCTTGCTGAAGAAAAATATCTTGAGTTGTCGAAAAAGCTTTAAAAAACAAAAGAAATAAAAATAGGTAATTATACCTGAAGGAAAATGGTAGAAATCGAACTTGGAAAGGATGAGTACACAAAATTTGAGAAAGCCAGGATTATAGGGGCAAGGGCACTGCAGATAAGTTTGGGCGCTCCTTTTTTGATAAATATTACTAAAAAAGACCTTAAGGAAATGGAATACAGGCCTGTGGAAATAGCAAAAAAAGAGTTTGAAAAAGGCGTAATTCCGATAACAATAAAAAGGATTCTGCCCCATAATAGATAATTATGGAAAAAAACAGGGAAAATACCAATATCAATAATAATTACAAAATCATAATTGTCTTAATTGTTCTTTCTCTGGCAGGAATATGTATATTAGGCAAAGGCATTACTGGACTGGTAATATCTGAAAGCTGCTGCTTTGGTGAAGAATGCAGAGAGGAAAACAAGTGTGTTGTTGAAATGCCGTCAATAATTACAGGTATGGAAGATTATAACAATTATAATCAAACAGAAATGGTAAAAAACAGGAAGATAATAGAAAATGCCAGCACCATAATGATAGGGAGTTTTATTTTGGCTGTTTCTTTACTGGGATCCATGGCACTGCATTACCATAAGCATTTCAGGAAAAAATTTAAATAAGGGTATTACTTCTTTTTTTAAAAAGAAAAACGGGGTGAAAATATGCTATGGGATGACCCTTTTGAAGAACTGAAAAAAATGCAGGAAAAAATAAGAAGAATGTTTGACTTGTACAACGAGGAATTCGGCGGACTGATAAATAACAGGGAAGTAAAAGAACTCAAGGAATTCAGAAGCCCCAAAGTAGATATAAAAGAAAGGGGAAATAATTTATTAGTGTCTATAGATGTGCCGGGAGTGGAAAAAAAGGACATTGACTTAAAGATAACTGACAGGTATATCGAGATAAAGGCAGAAAAGGAAGAAAAAATTGAAACGGAAGACAAGGAAAAAGGGCAGTATTCATACAAAGCAAGTTCAAGAAAATTCTACAGAAAAATCCCCCTGCCTGAAGAGGTTAATGAAGAAGAGGCAACAGCAACATATAAAAACGGTGTTCTGAATGTGATTGCACCGAAAAAGAAAAAAGAGTCAGAAAAGAAGGAAAGAAAAATAAAAATAGAATAAAACTTTTTATTTTATATTTTGTTTCTACTTTTTAATAGAAAAATTTAAATATTAATTGTTATTATTGATTAGACTAACAGAACATTTATTATCTTAAAAAGAGGGGGTTTTATAAAAAAATAAAAGCAAGGTGGTAAATATGAATAGAATCTTTTGTGGATTGACAGCCCTTCTGATTATAGTCTTATTGGCAGGATGTGCTCAAAATAATGAATTTAATTATACCGGGCCTGTCATCACTGAAACAATAAATATGACTATAGATGAAACGAACAATGAAACAGATATTAATTACAGCAATGTTTACAGCATAGTGAAAGGAGAAGAGGGTGACCTGATTGAACTTAAGCCTGAAGTTATTGACCCTGATGGTGATGATATTACCGTAAAATATTCTGAGCCATTCAATGAAAACGGCCTATGGCAGACATACATAGGGGATGCAGGCCAGTATCTGGTTACAATAACTGCCTCTGACGGAAAAACCGAAGCCAGTGTTAATGTTCTGGTTATTGTAAACAAGACAAACAGGGCACCAGTAATAGAATGCCCTGAAGAAATAAATATAAAAGAAGGAGAAGAACTGTTTATTGACTGCAATATATATGATATTGAGGAAGACCCTCTGGATATAGAATACAGCGGATGGATTAATTCCAATAAATACACTCCAGGCTATGAAGAAGAGGGAGAACATACTGTTATAGTGACTGTAAGCGATGAAAAGCACACTGTGAAGGAAAAGGTTAAAGTCAATGTGGAAAATGTAAACAGGGCACCAGTAATAAAAACCCAATTCGAAGATATTACGATAATGGAAACAGAAATTGCAGTTGTCAACACAGAAGCCTATGATCCTGACAGCGATAATATAGATATAGCATATTCAGAGCCTTTTGACAATGAAGGCAAATGGAAAACAGAGATAGGGGATGCAGGAGAATATATTGTCAATGTGGTTGTGTCTGATGGTGAACTAAAGACAAAGGAATCATTCACGCTGACTGTTGAGCAGAAGAACACAGCTCCTGTTCTGCAGCCAATTGCAAACATAACAGTATATGAAGGGGAAACAATAACTATACGTGTGGAAGCAGATGACAGGGAAAACGATGACCTTATAGTAATATACAGCGGATGGATGAAATCCAAAACATATACTACTGATTATGATGATGCAGGAGAATATAATGTAATCGTAACAGTAAGCGACGGCTTCCTGGAAGATTCCCAGAATGTGCACATAATTGTTCTGGACAAAAACAGGCCTCCTGTATTTGTAAAGCCATAATCTCTTTTTTTATTTTTTAAAATTTATTTTTGAACTCCGGAAACCCCAAAAAGGTTTCTGTGATTTCTTTTTATTTTTTCAAGAATTATCTTTTATATCTATCCTGGCTTTTTCTTTATCAGATAAAGCAGGATATACTTTTTTTATTGTATTTTTTAAAGACCCATTTAAATAACTGGAATATTTATAATCATAGTTATCTAAAACATCAAGTATCTGAACTAAGTTTTCATAATTCTCTAATTTGCCTTTTTTTATTTCACTTAATATAGGATAACAGTATTTTTTAACTATTCCGTCTAAAATAAAATAATCCAGAGAATATTCAGAAAGACCAAATCTTTTTATTAACTCTTTTGTTTCACCTATTAATGAATCAATTTCTTTTATTGAATTAGAATCCAGGTCATTATCAGGATATATTTTTAAACTCAATTCATCAAGCAAAATCTTATATCTTTTAGATGAGCCTTTCTTCAGGGCTTTTTCAATAATTGACTCATCAAAGCCCAATTCATCCGCAAGTTTAGTTGCTCTTAGCTCATAATCCTCGCCCACATATTTAAAATAGCCGTTTTCTATGAAAACTATGGATTCATCAAATTCCTTTTTGCATCCTTTTTTATAGGAATCATCTACAATTTTTACAAGAGATTTTTTATTTAGACCGTATTCAGAAAGTTTTTCACTAAAAAAATCAGCATTTATTTTATAATTAAGTCTGCCTGAAACAAGCGAATCAAGCGAAATATCAAATGCTTGTTTATATGTTAATAATTTTTTTGTATTTTTATAATCATGATTAAAATAAAAATTACTAATAAAACTAAAGCAAGACAATACTAATCCCCCCAGATATAACAAATTTTTTTTATTC
>JAFGLI010000014.1 GCA_016928115.1 Candidatus Woesearchaeota archaeon
AACCAAGGGTTTACACAAAGTGTACAACCCTTCTTTTGGGGTAATAGCACTTTTAAAGGGCTATTGGGGCTGCCGGGATTCGAACCCAGGTCTTAAGGTCCCAAACCTCAAATGCTAGGCCAGGCTACACTACAGCCCCAGAATTTTTTGGGAAAATACTAAAAATCCAAAGGATTTTTTGTATCACTTCGTGACTTCACAAAACCAAGTGACATGCACTCATTTCATTCGCTTAGTTCCTTTATGAAAATAAGAGAAATTTTGGGGTTTTTAAGTTTTATTGTTTTTCTTGTGGTTATTATGATTATTATGATTGTTGTCTATTGACTCAGTATGCCTGCATTTGGGGTAATTGCTACAGCCGTAGAATTTTCCATATACTGATTCCCTTACAACAAGATTACCGCCGCATTTCGGGCATTTTTTCTCAATCTCGCCTTTTTCAATCTCTTTCATCTCTTTTTTTGCTTCTTTATCCTTGATTTCCTTGTTTTTGCATTCGGGATTTAAACATATTTCCTGCTTTTTGCCTTTTTTTGCAATGCCAATTATGGGATAGCCGCATTTCGGGCATATTTTTTTTGTAGTATATATTTTACCATTCTGAGGCAGGTTTAGTATAATATCGCATTTGGGATTGTCACATGCAATAAACTCTTTTTTTGTTTTATTGGAATATCGTATCATAAGGTTTCCTTTTTTGCATTTCGGGCATTTGCCTGCGAGGTTCTTTTTTCTCTCTGTTTCATAATATGCCTTTTTCAGTTCCTTGCCTATCTTGTCTTCCTTTTCCTTGAATTTTTTAAGGATGTGAGTAAGCCTTTTTTTTGCCTCTTTTATTATATTTGCCTCTTTTTCCTCTTTATTTCTTATTTTTTCCATCTCTTCTTCAAAATAGCTTGTAAGATTTTCATCTATTATCTCATCAGAGTATTTTTCAAGTATTTTTATGGTTTCCATTCCTATTTCTGCAGGCTTTATGGGCGTTCCGTAAACATATTCTCTTTGATATAAAGAATCTATAATCTGCGCTCTTGTTGCTTTAGTTCCGAGGTTTCTTTTTTCAAGTTCCTGTATTATAGAACTGGGCGTATAGCGCTTTGGCGGCTGGGTTTCCTTGTCGTGTTTTATTATGTCATCTATTTTTACCATATCTCCTTTTTCAACTGCAGGCATATTGTGCTCTTTATATTTTATATAAGGCTCATAAAATATATGCCATCCCTTTTCCAAAGTTCTTTTGCCTTCTGAAATGAATATCTCATCTTTGACATTGATTTTTATTTTCAGAGACTCTCTTTTTGCGTTTTCTCCGAAGCAGGACATGAACCTTCTTGCAATAAGGTCATATATTTTAAAAGACTTTTTATCAAGTTTCGGGATTATGCCTGTAGGATAAATGGCAGGATGTGCAGGGTCTGTTTTTTTGCCCTGATTTGGCTTAAGAATTTTTTTGGACAATAGTTTTTCTGCTAGTTCCTTGTAAGCACCCTGTTTTTTTAAATGTGAAATTATTTTTTCATAGCCTATGTTTTTAGGCAATTGCTGTGAAGAAGTTCTTGGATAAGAAATGTAACCGTTTATATATAAGTCCTGGGCTATCTGCAGGGTCTCCTTCGGGTTTATATGAAACAGCTTATATGCCTCGGTCTGTAATGTCGTAAGATCAAAAGGGAATAAAGGATATTGCAGATACTGCTTTTTTTCAACCTCATTTATAACACCCCCTTTGCTTTTCTCCACTTTCTTTTTGATTCTGATGACTTCTTTCTCGTCTTTGAATTTGTCTTTTTCATGCCATGCCTCAAGATTATGGTTCTTTATTTTTCCCAACAGCTGCAACTGCCAGTATGGCTCAGGAATAAATTTCTCGATTTCTCTTTCTCTTTCAACAATCATTTTCAGAGCAGGCCCCTGCACCCTTCCAGTGCTTAAAATCTTGAAATAACCTGCTTTTTTTATCGCACTCATCAATGCCCTGCTTATATTTATACCATATAGCCAGTCAAGAAAATGCCTTGTTTCGCCTGCATAAGCCTGTCCCCAGTCAAGATGTTTTAGTTTATTTTTATAAGATTCTTCTAAATCAGGGACTGTTAGTGTAGAAAATTTCATCCTGTTTGCATCCTTTTTTTTGCACACAAACCTTATTATGTTTAATCCTATAACCTCTCCTTCAATATCATAATCAGTCGCAACAGTGAAATTATTGCATTTTTTTGAGAGCGTTTTCAGGGCATTCAGGTATTTTTTTGAATAATCTGATTTTTTCCTGACCTCACTGTTTGGCTTCCACTCTATATCAAAGCTAGGATATGCGAGGGATTTTGATTTTTTCTTTTCTGTTAAAGAATAAAGGTGCCCTACAGCACACCCAACAAGAATATTTTTTGATTTTATCTCATAGTATGGTATTTTATTAATATATTTTTTTTCAGGCTTCTTGCCAGTGAGTGCATAAGCTATCTTATTTGCTGCAGAAGGCTTCTCAGTAATGATTAATTCAGTCATAAATCCCGAAAAATTTGTTTAGTTTAAAAATCTTTTGCTCTATTTAATGTTATTTTTCCGCAATTTTTTTATAATCAATATGTTTAATCTTAATATGTTTTACCATAATATCAACCCTGTTTTATTAAGATTAGGCCCTTTTAGCATAAGATATTACGGCCTGACTTATGCACTTGGATTCCTTCTAGTATTTTATATATTAAGAAAAACAGCATCTGAAAAAAGGATAAAAAATTTCAATGTTGAAAAATCCGAAGCATTGGTTTTATGGTTAATCTTATCTGTTATAATCGGAGCAAGGCTGACAACAGTCTTAATCTTTAATCATGGATTTTATTTCAGCAATCCTCTTGAAATCCTGAAAATATGGCACGGCGGCCTCTCTTTCCTCGGCGGCTTCATCAGTGCTTTAATAGTCGGTAACTGGTACTGCAGAAAGAACAATATAAATTTTGGTAAACTGGCGGATATTGTAATAATCCCTGTTTCTTTAATTCTTGGCTTGGGCAGGATTGCTAATTTCATTAATGCAGAATTATATGGCATAAAAACAGCTGTAAAATGGTGTGTTGTATTCCCAAATGCTGCAGGATGCAGGCATCCCACGCAGTTATATGAGGCTTTTGCTTATATATTGATATTTTTTATCATATTTTTCCTTTACAGGAGATATCTAAAAGATTACAAAAAAAGGAAGATTGTCCCGGGAACAACATTATGGATTTTCGGCTTATTATATGGTATTTCAAGGTTCATAATATGCTTCTGGAAAGAGCAGGCTGTATTTTTAGGCCTGAAAGAAGGCCAGTGGTTTTTATTGTTTTTGATTATATTCTCTATAGGGTGGCTGGTCAGGAATTATATAGTAAAGAATAAACCTTTATAAACCAACATCTTTTCTTTAAAACATGAAAACAACCCTTCCTGAAAAATTTATAGAAGAGATTGTAAAAAGGATTAAGCAGGAAAAACCTGATAAGAAACAACTGAATAAAATAAAACTGGAGCTGAGTTCCAAATATAACCTAAAGGAAATTCCGAAAAACATAGAACTGATGCTGAATATTCCTGTTAGTGAATTAGAAGAAGTTAAAAGATATTTGACTATGAAAGAAGTAAGAACCGGCTCAGGGGTTGCTGTTATAGCATTAATG
Organism: Candidatus Woesearchaeota archaeon; assembly: GCA_016928115.1. Lineage (GTDB taxonomy): Archaea > Nanobdellota > Nanobdellia > Woesearchaeales > UBA9642 > JAFGLI01. The sequence goes on from JAFGLI010000014.1 coordinate 3,666, forward strand.
TCAAAACCAATAAAATGCCCACACGGCAAATGCATAATGTGCCCTGGAGGCCCGGAAAGCTATTTCGGATATGTCCCCCAGTCTTATACAGGAAAAGAGCCTGCCACAAGAAGAGCTTTAAGAAATAAATATGACCCTTATTTTCAGATTTTTAACAGGCTGGAGCATTATGTTGTTATGGGGCAAAGCCCGCAGAAAGTGGAAATGATTATCATGGGAGGCACATTTCCTTCTTTTCCAAAAGATTATAAAAAAGATTTTATAAGAAACTGTTTCAAGGCAATGAATGATTTCTCTGACTTGGTTTATGATTCTAAAGGAAGTTTACAATTAAATAAATTCAAGGAATTCTTTGAGTTGCCCGGAAAAGTCGGCAGTAAGGAGAGAGTAAAGAAAATACATAAAAGATTACAAAAAAAGAAAAATGAAAATATCATTTCATTAAAAGAAGAGCAAAAGAGAAATGAAAAGTCCAACATAAGGAATGTTGCTTTATGCATAGAGACAAGGCCTGATTACTGTAAAGAGGAACATATTAATGAAATGCTGGAGTTCGGGACTACAAGAGTTGAACTGGGTGTTCAGAGCACCAAGGATTCTGTTCTGAAAAAAATGCAGAGAGGTCATACTGTAAAGGATTCAATTGAAGCTACAGAATTAATGAAAGATTCTTTTTTAAAAGTCACATATCATATGATGCCTGGTTTCATAAAGGGTTTTCATAAAGGCAGTTTAAATGATGAATTAAACGATTTGATGGAAATAATAACAAACCCTGATTTCAGGCCGGATGCCCTGAAAATATACCCTGCCCTGGTCATTAAAGGGACTGAATTATATGAATTATGGAAAAAAGGAAAATTTGAGCCTCTTAATACAGAAGAAGCTATTAAATTAATTAAGGAGTTTAAACAGAATATTCCAAAATACATGAGAATTATGAGAGTCCAGAGGGACATTCCTGTTCAGAGAGTTGAAGCAGGAGTAAAAAAAACAAATCTGAGGCAGATGATAAGAAAGGAGATGAAAAAAGAAAACATAGAATGTAATTGTATTAGGTGCAGGGAGCCTTTCTTGTCTGAAAAATACAAAAACAAAAAAACAGATTTTGATGATGTGAAAATTTTAACAAAAGAATATGATGCAAGCAGTGGAAAAGAGATTTTTATTTCTGCTGAAGATGTTAAAAATAATATTTTACTGGGTTTCTGCAGGTTAAGGATTAATAATTTAAAGAATAAAAAAACAGCAGGGATAAGAGAACTGCATGTTTACGGCTCTGCTCTGGGCTTGCAGAAGAGAAAAGAAGAAAGCATACAGCATAAAGGCTACGGCAAAAAGCTGTTGAAAAAAGCAGAGGAAATAGCCAAAAACAAATATGATGTTAAGAAATTATATGTTATTTCAGGAGTGGGAGTCAGGGAATATTACAGAAATTTAGGCTATAAACAGGATGGCGTTTATATGAGCAGGGAATTATAACCATTAACTTTTTATATCCTGTTTTTTTCTTAAGATTATGGTAAAATTAGAAAGAATACCAAATACTGAAAATATTAAAATAAAAGATTCTTTTAAAGAACAGTATAAAAATTTGTTGGGAAAAGATTATGATGAATTTATTAAATATTCCTTATCATATCAGAGAAAAGCCATAAGAGTGAATACCCTGAAGATTTCTATCGATGATTTGAAAAAGAGGCTTGAGAAAAGATGGATTCTAAAACAGGTTCCGTGGTGCAGAGAGGGGTTTTTCATTGATTTTAAAGGCACTGAAGAAGAAAAAGAAGATGAGCGGTATGATATCGGAAACCTGCCAGAGCATGCTATGGGCTATATATATGTACAGTCTGCTGTCTCAATGATTCCTCCTCTTGTGATGGAATTAAACCCGAAACACAAAGTTCTGGACTTATGTGCTGCCCCCGGCTCAAAAACAACACAGATAGCCCAGTATATGGGCAATAAGGGAATTTTAATAGCCAATGATATAGACGCAAAAAGGCTGAAGGCATTGGGTTTAAACCTGCAGAGATGCGGAATAACCAATACAATAATAACTAATATGTCTGGAAATAGTTTTTCCAGAAGGCCTGATAAAGATGATGAAAAATTTGATAGAATACTGCTGGATGCACCCTGCTCAGGAACAGGGATAATAATGAAATCATTGAAAACCTTGCTGAATTGGAATATAAATGCAGTAAAAAGATTACAGAGCATACAAAAAGACTTAATACAGAATTCCTTTAAAATTTTAAAGAAAAAAGGCTTATTAATTTACAGCACATGCACTTTAGAGCCTATGGAGAATGAGGCAGTAATAGATTATTTCTTAAAACACAATAAGAATGCAAAATTAGAAGAAATTAAATTACCCATAAAATCCACAAAACCCTTCCTGGAATACAATGATGAGAAATATAACAAAGAAATAAAAAAATGCTTAAGAATCCATCCTTATGACAATAACACAGGAGGTTTTTTCGTGGCTAAAATAAGAAAATTATAAAGTTATAATCTCAGCACTCTCAACAGAATCCTTAATCTCTTTTCCAATATTCAAATTCTTTTCAGCCTTTTCTATTGTCTTTAGATCTGATTTAATCTCAGGATGTTCTGGTAAATAATAGCTACAGCAGTCTTCATAAGGTTGTATTGATATTTCATATGTGCCTATTTCCCTGCTTATTTTTACAATTTCTTCCTTAGTAAATCCTATTAACGGGCTGAAAACAGGCAGTTCAGCCTTATCATATATTACATTAAGATTCTCCAGTGTTTGTGAAGCCACCTGCCCTATAGAATCACCCGTAACTAAACCCAAGGCATGCTCTTTTTCAGCTATTTTAGAGCCTATCTCAAACATTATTCTCCTGTAAACAATCATTCGATATTTAGCAGGAATATTTTTTATAATCTCTTTCTGGATATTTCCGAATTTTACAATATAGAGTTTTGTTCTGGGCTGGTATTGGCTTAATTTCTCAGCCAGCTCTTTTATCTTGGATTCAACACCTTTTTTGGTTATTGTCTCATTCTGAAAATGAACTAAAATTACTTCACAGCCGCGGTTAAACAACATATATGAAGCAACAGGGCTGTCAATTCCTCCTGAAATCAAGCTTATAACCTTTCCTGTAACCCCAACAGGCAGGCCTCCGAGTGATTTTGTCTTATTAATGTAAATAAAGATATCTTTTTCAGTAATCTCTGTATAAAAACAAATCTCAGGATTGTTCAGATTAACCTTCCATTTGTATTTTTTTAATATTTTTTCACCTAAAATTTCATTTATCTGCTGTGAATTATATTTAAATTCTTTATTGGACCTTAAAGCCTTGACAGCAAAAGTTTCAGCTTTAAGCTTATTTTCCTCTATAATTTCAATTATCTTATCCTCACATTCTTTAATGTCCAGATTACAGTTAACAGCAAATGCAAAATGGGATATTCCGCTTATTTTTTTTAATCTCTCCTCGATTTTTTTAATATTTGAATTCTTATTAAGAAAAATTATAATCCTTCCATACAGCCTCTTTATATTTTCTTTATTTTGCAGGATTTCCTCGATATTCCTGACTAATTTAAGCTCAAATTTCTTCCTGTTGCCTTTTTTCAGGGCTATTTCGCTGTAATGTATTACCACAGCCTCAGGATTTTTTATCATGTTTTTCAAGCTGTTTTTCGTAAAATTGGTTGTTTTATAAATATTTAGTTTATAGGGCTTAAAAATGCCTAAAAAATCGCAAACTTTATAAATCATAAACCTATATAATTTATACTGATTTCTCGACGGGAAACTAGGGAGATAAACATGGCAAATGAAAATGCAGGAAATAGCGGAAAAAATCTTAAAAAATCCGAAAAAAACGATGAGGATTACAGTTCAGAACACATAAAGGTTTTTGAGAATCTTGAGGCTGTAAGAAAAAGGCCCAGTATGTACATAGGGAGTACATCTTCTAGGGGTTTACACCATCTAGTATATGAGATTGTGGATAATTCTATAGACGAAGCAATGGCTGATTTCTGCGATAAGATCGATGTTATTGTCCATAAAGATAATTCTGTTACAGTAAAAGACAACGGCAGGGGCATTCCTGTGGATATTCACTCACAGTATAATATTTCGGGTGTTGAGGTTGTTCTAACAAAACTTCATGCAGGAGGAAAATTTGACAAGAAATCCTATAAGGTTTCAGGTGGTTTGCACGGCGTAGGGGCTTCTGTTGTAAATGCATTATCTGAATTTTTAGAAGTCAGGGTAAAGAGAAAGGGGCAGGTGTGGTACCAGAAATATGAAAAAGGAAAGCCGCTTGGCAAATTGGAAATAACCGGCTCAACTGAAAATACAGGAACAGAAATCCATTTCAAGCCGGATTCAGAGATTTTCAGCACAACATCTTTTGATATAACTATATTGCAGTCAAGGTTAAGAGAGCTTGCATTTCTTAATTCGATAAAAATCACTCTGAAAGATGAAAGAACAAAAAAGCCAATGGAGACAGAGTTTTATTATGAGAACGGGGTGATTGATTTTGTCAAATATTTGAATAAGAATAAAACACCCATACATGACATAATTTATCTTAAAAAAGAAAAAAAAGGAGTTCAGTTAGAAGTTGCAATGCAGTACACTGACTCATACAGCGAGAGCACTTTTTCGTTTGTAAACAATATCAATACACATGAAGGCGGAACACATTTAACAGGATTTAAGACAGCACTTACAAGAACACTTAATAATTACATGGAAAGCAATAAGATTGCAGATAAAGAAAAGTTCATAAGCGAGGATGTAAGGGAAGGATTATCCTGTATAATAGCCCTGAAGATACCTGAGCCACAGTTTGAAGGTCAGACAAAAACAAAGCTGGGCAATAGGGAAATCAAGGGAGTTGTTGACAGCCTAGTAAGCAACGGGCTTAATGTATTCCTTGATGAGCATCCAAAAACAGCCAAAATCATAATAAATAAATCATTAAATGCACTTAAAACAAGGGAAGCAGCAAGAAAAGCCAAGGAAATAACCAGAAGGAAAAATGTCCTTGAGTTTTCCACGCTGCCAGGCAAGCTTGCTGACTGCAGCAATAAAGACCCTGCAAAATGTGAAATATTTATAGTAGAAGGGGATTCTGCAGGAGGCTCTGCAAAGCAGGCAAGGAAAAAGGATTTCCAGGCAATACTGCCTCTGAGGGGAAAGATACTGAATGTTGAGAAATCAAGGCTCAATAAGATTTTATCCAATAAGGAAATAGGTAATATGATTACTGCATTAGGCACGGGAATAGGGGATGATTTTGACCCGAATAAATTAAGGTACAGCACAATTATAATCATGACTGACTCTGATGTGGACGGCTCTCATATTGACACTTTGCTATTAACATTTTTCTTCAGGTACATGACTCCTTTGATAGAAACAGGCCATGTTTTCCTTGCACAGCCTCCTCTTTATCTTGTTAAAAAAGGCAAGGAAAAATTTTATGTGAGGGGAGATAAAGAAAAAGATGAAATGATAAAAGATATGGGGGCAAAGAACATATCAGTTCAAAGGTTTAAAGGTCTTGGAGAGATGAATCCTTCACAGCTATGGGAAACAACAATGGACCCTGAGAAAAGGGTATTGAAGAGAATAACAATAGATGATGCTCTTGCAGCAGACGAGATATTTTCCATCCTTATGGGCAAGGAAGTCGAGCCAAGGAGAAATTTCATAGAAGAGCATGCAGAAAAGGTCATAAACCTTGATGTTTAAATTCTTAATTTTGTTGCTTAATTAAATAGAGAATAATAAATCAAAAAGTTTATAAATGCCTCAAATTTCTCATTTTTTATGGCAAGAACAGAGCAAACTAAAAAGACCGGAAAAAGGAAAAAATGGTACACCATTACAGCCCCGGATATGCTTCATAATAAGGTTCTGGGGGAAATTTACCTTAGAGAGCCTTCTGATATGAAAGGAAGAAACATTAAACTAAACCTTTTCAATATAACAGGGGATATAAAAAAGCAGAATGTGAATATAAATTTCAGGATTAAGGATTATGCTGACGGCAAGGGGATTACTGAATTCATCGGCTATGAGATGAGTTCATCCACGGTAAGAAGATGGGTCAGGCATGATATAAGCAGGGTTGATGACTCTTTTGTCCTGAAAACAAAGGATGATGTGTTTGTGAGGGTAAAGCCTCTTGTAATTACATTCACCAAGGCACACAAGCCTGTTAAGACAAGGATAAGAATGATTTCAAGGTCATTGCTTAAGTCAATTATCAACAAAAACAGCCTGAATGACATCTTCGAGCAGTTGATTTCTTTTAAAATACAGAAAAACCTGAAATCAAAGGTTGCAACTGTCCATCCTGTAAAAACAGCATTGATAAGGATGTTAGTGGTAACAAATGAAAAAAAAGAGACTCCTATAGAAGAGATAAAGGAATTCGGTAAGAAAAAAGAAACAAAGGAAAAGAAAACCAGTGATAAAAAAGAGAAAGAAACAAAAGAGGCCGAGGAAGAAAAAGAATTGAAAAAGGAAAAAGAGACAAAAAAAGAGAAGACAGAGAAAAATAAGAAAGACTAATTCTAAAAATTTAAATATGATAAAATTATTCTCTGAATATGACTTATGATTTTGAACTGGAAAAGGCTGTTAAAAAGATAAAGGAATCCAATGCTGAAAAGGTTTTAATACAATTGCCCTCTGGCTTAAAGCCAAAGGCAAAGGAAATTGCTGATTTTCTGGAATCTGCAACAGAGGCAGATATAATAATATGGGCGGGCTCCTGCTACGGCTCCTGCGACATACCCATAGAAGTAAAATCAATAGGAATTGATTTAATAATACATTTCGGGCACAGCGAATGGGAATAATAGTTTAGATTCTTCTTCCATCAGTTGTTGCATTCATCTTTAATTTTCTTAATCCTGATTCATCTCCTCCTGAAAACATGTGTGTGGAATGTAATTCACAATCCCTTAATTTTTTAATATTTTCAAAGGCTTTTTTTGTATTTTTGTTCTTATAAGCGCTTACTGCCAAACATACTAAAGTTTCCTCTACATTCAAAGAAGCCAGTTTGCCTTTTTTCAGAATATTTCTTTTAAGATAGTTTACTTGTTTTATTATCTCTTCATCTAAAATTTCTTTTTCGTCTGAAATATTTGCCAGTTTTTTAATTGCATTCAGTATTGCACTTGATTCTGAATGTAATAATTCACTATTTTTTCCTTTAATCATTTCTCCGTTATTTAACATTATAGCAGTTCCGCAGTAAACCATCTTATGTCCTTTATTTTTTTCTTTGCATTCTTCCATAGCTTCTCTTGCCTTTTCTACAACCTTTCTGTAGTCTTCTGATAAACCAATCTCTTTCATTATTTTTTCAGCCCTTTCGACAACTTTTTTTCTTATCTTACCCCTGAGAAAATTCTTTTTATAATCAAAATATCTTCTTACTATTTCCTGTTTTGCTGCCTCTCTTACAATTTCATCGTCTGTAATAGCAAAACCAGCCATATTAATTCCCATATCTGTAGGTGATTTATAACTTCTGGTGTAATTATCTTCAGAAACCAAATATGAAAACATCTTTTTTATAATTTTAAAAGCTTCAACATCCCTATTATAGTTTACTGTTTCTTTATTGTACGCTTTTAAATGGAAAGGGTCTATAATATTATAATCCCCCAAATCCGCTGTTGCTGATTCATAAGCAATATTAATCGGGTGTTTTAATTCAAGGTTCCATATTGGAAATGTCTCTAATTTTGCATACCCTGAATCCATTCCTTTTTTTGAATCCAGATAAATATTCGTAAGGCATGTTGACAATTTTCCGCTTCCTGGGCCTGTACCTATAACTACCACTATTTTCTTTTTTGTTTTTATGTGCTCCTGCTTACCATATCCTTCTTCACTTAATATATTATTTAAGTCATTTGGATAATTTTGTATAAAATGATGTGTATAAACTTTAAAACCTAGGTTTTCCAGATGTTCTTTGAATAAATTTGCCTGTTTCTGATATTTGTATTGAGAAATTACTACTTTAGTTATATCTAAACCTTTATTTTTTATATGATTAATTTCTTTAATGGCCTGTTCATTATATGACAATCCGGAATGGCCTCTTATTTTCTTTTCCTCTAATTGCGGAGCTCCAATACAATAAATTATTTCAATATTGTCTTTTATTTTATTTAATATCTTTATTTTAGCATCAGGATCAAAACCAGGGAGGACTCTTGCAGCATGATAATCCGCGTAAAGCTTGCCACCGATTTCTAGATAAAGCTTGTTTTTGAAGTGCTTTATTCTATTAAGAATTTCTTCTGTTTGCTTTTTTAGATATAAATCTGTATCAAACCCCTTTTTCATTAAAATCCCACTTTTTTTCGATTATTATTTTTATAAATATTTTGTTTTAAAATAAAGCCTGAATTAAGCCTTTGAAGACATGAAAACCATCAAATCCTGGAAAACCATCAAATTCTGGTATGGGCAGCATATTGAATATAAATAAAAACATGTTAATTTTGACTGATAATCCAAGATAGCGGTGGTATTTTCTGGGTATATTTCCATATTTAAGTAATAATAATGATCCCAGCCACAATATTAGATTAACAAAAGGCCCCATGAATGCTATAAGAGAATAGTTCAGGGGCGCTGTCTCCCCCATAATAGAAACATAAGCAGGGACAAAAAAGATAAAGCCGAAATTCACCAGTTTAAGCAAAACTCCCAGCCCCAAAAACAAGTATGCGGCATGGAATGTTGCAGTTAATCCAAAAGCCATTGCAGTTAGTTTATGTCCTAATTCATGCAGAATTATAGCAGGAGCAACCAGTAATGCAGAAAACCAGAAATCATTCCAGGTTCCGCTTTTTCTTAAACTCATAGAGATTATTCCTTCAGGAGTAAATGAAGAAGGAGCTCTGAAAAGGTCCTTAAAAATAAATCCAACTACACCCGTCATTATAATTATATCCAGGATTTCCATTAATGAAAACAGCATTTTATTTTACGGATAAAAGCAGATATTTAAATGTTTTTGTGTAAATTTTTCAATAAAAAAACAAAAAAGCTTATAAATAAACCCCTTTTCTTTAGAAAAATGACAGATTTAATAGCCTGCTTATCAACAGGAAAAGGGACATGGGGTCATGTTTCAAGATTGGTTAATTCAGGAGAGTTCAAGAATATCTATCTTATAACTAATGACTTCGGAAAAGAGAACTTCAATAATGAAAATGGATGTATTATGGTGGTTGTTGATTCCAAGACCAATTCTATAGAAGAGATGAGCGAGAAAATAAAAGAAGAATTAAAAGACAAAATCGAGGGCAATCAAGTTGCAGTCAATCTTATTTCAGGAACAGGAAAAGAGCATATGGCCGTTATTTCTGCTGTTTTAAAATTGGGCCTGGGGATAAGGCAGGTTGTTTATGACTTTGAAAACCAGAAAGTAGATGAATTAAAAGTTACGGATTGATTTTTTCTCCACAGTAAATTCTAAAACCAGAGCCTTTTGCTATTATTTTAGTGTTATCAAAAACCTCATCAATCTTTTTCTTTAATTCTTTGCCGCCTTTATTATGCCTTGCAACCAATTGTAGTAAACTGTTGTTTTTCAAATGCTTATAAGAATCCTCTATAAGCTTAAAGCACAGTTTTTTCCCTGCTGACTGCGGAGGATTTACAAGAATAGTGTCAAAATCATCATCTTTTATTTTCTTAAACAAATACGAGTCCCTGGCTTGTATATTTTCAAGATTATGCATCTTTATATTTTCTCTTGCTAATTTTATTGCTCTTTCATTTACGTCTGTCATTAAAACCTTTGTATCAGGATATAATTTTTTCACAGCAATACCCACTACACCATAGCCGCATCCTAAATCAAGAACTTTCCATTTATTTTTCATTATCATTTTATTCAACAATAATTCTGTTCCCTTATCCAAATAACTCTTGGAAAATACGCCTGAAGCTGAGAATAAATCAAATTCTATTTTTTTCAGCCTTATCCATATCTTTTTCTTATTGGATTTCGAAGTCTGCCTTTGGTCATAATAATGAGTCATTTTTCATAATTAAACACTGAATTTATAAAAATATTTTGGATTTAATGCATTATCACAAAGAATATCCTCCTAGAGAAATAATGTATACTTTATTAGTTCTTTTATGTTCAGGAGGCCAATCCCATTTTAATCTAATTCCTATTTCTTTCATCAAACCAGTCAAATCCACACCATGGGCTTCAGGAGAGTTAATTATTTTCTCTATTCCGGTTTCTTCCAGTGCCTTATTTTCCTCCATACGATGAAATTTTCTTGCTGTGGGCTGCCAGTATCTTGGATTATAATTCTGCCTATCATTCCAATCAGGATGTTTTTTCCCCATTCTTTCAGCAAATTCACCAACGCAGAATACTGTATAAATAACGAATATGTCTTTTTTGAAATCGAGAACTTTATTAATTAAAAGCTGCCCGGGAGGGCATCCCTCTTTTTTAGCATAATTAGGGCATCCTCTGGAATGGCCGTAATAAGGCACTTTACAAAGAGCCTGTATTTTCCTGCGATAAGGAATAATTTCAGGATTTATCTTGATAATCATGATTTCAGGGAATAAAATCATATTTATAAAACTTTCATTTTTACTATTGTAAATAAATAACACATAAAATCTACAAAAAACAAAATAACTTTAAATATAAAAGGATTATAAATAAGATAACATGACAATTATAGGTTTTTTCCAGAGCTTTTTTGAGGCTATAAACACAATAATAACAAGAATACTGATAGCACTGTTCATAATTGTATTTGGATTTATCATAAGTAGGATAATAAAAAAACTTCTTGAAAAAATATTCATAACCATTAACCTTGACGTAAACCTGAGAAAAATAACCGGCTCAAAATATAAAATAAGCAGGATTCTTCCTTATGTGCTGTCTATAATAATCTATGCAGCAACAATAATATTTGCCCTTGTGCAGCTTCAGATAGCATTCAAATACTGGTTCTGGGCTTTTATTGGTGTAATAACAATAGTGCTGATAATATTCTTGCTTGAAATTCTGGACTGGATAAAGAACTTTTTTGCAGGCATGTCCTTGACTGAAGAATATAATATAAAGAAGGGAGATACGATAAAGATAGAAAATATGGTGGGAAAAATAATATCTCTTGAAAAAGACCACCTGAAGATGGTAATACCTTCAAAAGACAGGATTATAGTGCCTTATTCTTTTGTGCTGAGAAACAATGTTGTCCTGGACAGAAAATCCTAATTCAGAGTCTCAAGAAGCCCGGATATGTGGAATATTCTTGTCCTTACGAAAGGAGGCAGGTTTACATCCTCACCTATAGATTCTAATGTAGAAAGGGCTGAGTGTGAAATTAAAGACAAATCCTCTGCATTTTCAAGAGATTCTTTTATATTATATATCTTTTCTCTTACAGACTTGGGCACGCTCTCATCCCCGAGTATTGAGTCTATTGCCTCAAAAACCTCATCCAGTTTTTCATTTTTTTTCATTTTTTATCTTTTTCATTATTTCCTTCTGGATTTTTTCTGCTTTTTTTCTTATTTTCTCCTCTTCTTTTTCTAAGGAATTTATTCTTGACTCAAACATATCCTTTTTTTCTTCAAGCTCTTTTTTCAGCTTGTCCTTGTCAGATTCAACCATTATATTTCCTATGATCTTATATGGCTTTTTTTCTGTCTTGTTTATTTCCTCAAGGGCTGATTCTGTTTCCAATAAAGCTCTCTGGAATTCCTGCTTCTGTAAAGCCATCTGCTGAATTCCCTGCTGCATTAATTGCAGCTGCTGTATTTTGTCATTTGACATTTTTTGTTTTTTCATATACATCAAGGGTTTTTGTAATGCTGTTCAAAGCAGCCCTTAATGAGCTTATGTCTTCTGCCTTTATTTTAAAGATAATATTTTTGTTGTTTTCTTTGATTATATATGATGCTCTTCCCAGATTCTTGTCCTCGGCTTCAAAGATTTTCCTTACTTTTTTATCCGGGAAAAATATTTCTGCCTTGAACATTTTAACGTGCAATGACTTTTGAGACCCTGTCTCCCTTGGACTTGATTATCATTCTGCTGCCGCAGTAAGGGCATCTTATCTTTCTGGTTATGTATTTTTCGTCAATATCCTTTCCGCATTCAAGACATTTGTAGTTTGCCATTTTATTCTTCAGTTTTTCTTTCTTTTCCAACAGGAATATAAGCCTTGCCCGTAAATTTGGAATTACATTTCTTGCAGTACCATATGCCCATTGCTATTCTTTTTACGCTTGGATTGTTGCAGTAAGGGCATTTGTGCTTTTTTCTCTGTTCTTTTTCAATCAGGCCTAATTTTTCACGGTTTCGTCTTCCATACCTGTTTCCGAACCTTTTTGCAGGCCCTATACCCACTTTTGCCATATTTTAAGGATTTAATGCCTATTTATAAATGTTTTGTGTATTATAGCTTATTTTTTTAAGAATAACTTAGTAAAATTATTGAAGATAACATCTGCCATTTCTTCTTTTTTTATGTTTTTAATTTCAGACATCTTTTTTAAGGATTGGTTTATGTGTGTGGGGTCGTTTCTTTGTATTCCTTTTGGGCCCAGAAAAGGGGAATCTGTTTCTGTTAATAATTTGTTTTCTGGACATAGATTTACAATATTCTGGAAATGGTGTAAATAAGTAATATTTACAGGAATAGAAAAATACCATTTATTGTCTATTATTCTCTTTACCAAATGCTTTCTTCCTGAGAAGCAGTGCATTATTATTTTTTTATAGTTTAGTTTTTCTAATATTTCTATTGTTTCAAGTTCTGCTTTTCTTGAATGGATTATTAAAGGAATGTTTAGTTTTTTTCCTAAATTTATTAGTTTTTTAAAGTATTTTATCATGTTTTCCTTGTCTTTCTCATCTAATTCATGTTCACCATCTGCTTTATCTCCTTTACTGAAATCCAGGCCAATCTCACCTATTGCCACAGGTTTGTTTTCCTCTATAAACATTAGTTCTTTATTAAATTCTTCTTCAGAACAATTCATAACATATAAAGGATAATATCCCAGAGCAGGAAGTATTATATTATATTTTTTGCTTAATTCCAAGGTTTTCCTATTGGATTCAGGATTGGTCCCATTATTCACAATATATTTAACATTATTTTTCCTGCATCTTTCTATAACCTCATCCCTGTCCTTATCATAATCCTCAAATTCCATGTGTGCATGAGCATCTGTTATTTTCATGGTTGTTTTGTGTTATAGAATGTTTTTAAAGTTTACTGAATAATGAATTGATTAAAAGAAATATTTATATATGTCTTACTATTACGAAGTAGACAAAATGTCATTTGCGAAAGAATTTCTGGAAGAATTATTTTTATACATACACACAAACAATTTAAGAGAATCTGTCATTGAATATAATAATAAACAAGTTATAGTTGCACAAAAAATAGGTAAAACCAGATTATTTATATCTGAAAAAACAGGTGAAGAAGTAACTTTTGAACAAACACAATCCGGAAAATATGGAAAAGCATTCAGAGTTGATTACAAAGACAAACCTTTTGTTTTTGTTCCTGGTTATGTGGAAAAATTAAAATTCAAAGAAAATTTAAATGGACATTTAGTATCTAAAATAAATAAATTAATTGGAGAACCTGAGAAACCCAAACTGGAGAAAAAAATCAGGGATCTTGGGTATAAAGGAGATATAGTTTATAGAAATGCAGAAGATTTTATTTGAACAATATTTTTAAAGGTAAATCAAAATGGGACGTGAATACAGGGGTCCGGAATTCAGAGACCTGCCGGAAATATTAAGAGGAAGAATTAGAAAATCTGTTCGTGTGGCAGAAGAAACATACACAATGGGGGTTGTTGTTTTGGAAACAAAAAAACACATAACTGTGATGGATATATTATGGAAACCATTTGGAAACTACAGAGAAGTTTTTGCTTATAGTTATGGAGTTCTTTATGAAGCTTATTTCAGGATGTTTGAAACAGATTCCAAAATGTTTGATACAGCATATACATTAACTTTTTGTGGATCATATTCACCGGCTGAGATGGAAAAAGTTGAAAAGGCATTAGAATTAGATGTTATTCAAAGACCCTTAAGGAATCAAGATGAAACTAAAATAAAAATAAGGAATGTTCCATTAGAAAAACTGGTTGATTTTGACTATTCTACAAATTCAACTAATTGCAGACTACCTTCAGGCCCGTTTATGGGCAGGAAATAAGATAAATTTAAATAATATAAATGTTCTAACTGAGTATCGTTAATTCTGAATAAAAACAAAATCAATCGAATAATGTAACAATCTCATCACATATATCCTCAATTTTTCCACGTAATTGGTATATTTTGTTTTTATCTACTAAATTTTTTATGAAATCAGACCTTTTTTTGGCAAGTTCTATTGTATCAATAGAGGGTAAAGGACATGAATAATTATTAATATTCTTTGCGACACCCCTTATAATATAACTAAACAATTCATACATATGGTATCTGCTTTTATTTTCATCCCACTGTCTAACTTCTAGAGGTCCCTGTGTTATTTGTGGATACACCAACAAAACCAATCTAGACTTATTATTTGAAGACAAAGTACATAATTTTGAAACATACAAACAATCTTCTGAAAAATCATATTCTTTTTTTAAAAATTCATTGTCCTCTTCTAAATAGTGAATACAACCACATATTATAAAATCTTTATCAATAACTGTCCTTCCTTCCGACAAAAAATTGAAACTATAATTTCTAGCCAAATTCAAGGCAACACTTGTTTTTCCAGTATCTTTCCAACCAAAAAGTAAAACAGCCTTGCTGTCTTTTTCAACACTACTAGAATGTATACTATATAACTTATTTTCTTGTCTTGCTCTTTCAAGAAAATAATCAGCAATAAACAAAATATCTTTTAAATTATCTCCTTGATAGTTTATTTTTGGAAAATCTCCAGATAAGGAAAATAATCTTGATTTTTTAATATTTATAATTGGAAAATCATCTTGGCTTTGGAATGAGATTTTTGGTGATGGTATATATTTTTTTATAAAATCAGATTCTATTACTTCTTTCAAAAAGTTTTTATCATTAAACCTAAGAGTAACACCTATATTTTGCTTACAGGAAATAAGATTAATCTTTTTTTCTAGATTATCCTCCATTCTTATTCACCATATTTTCATAAATTTCTTCTAATTTTGAGATTGTTTTATTGCAATCAAACTTTTCATTAATTGTGGATTTGACCTTAAACCTAAATCCATCAAGTCTGGAAAAATTATCTAAGACATAATTTATCTTCTCTGAAAGTTCAAGAGAGTTCAGTGGCTCAAA
The DNA here is from genome assembly GCA_016928115.1 of Candidatus Woesearchaeota archaeon. Lineage (GTDB taxonomy): Archaea > Nanobdellota > Nanobdellia > Woesearchaeales > UBA9642 > JAFGLI01. The sequence continues at coordinate 19,064 of JAFGLI010000014.1, forward strand.
AGTAAATCCGTTTACATTATCTTCTACAGCTTCCAATACCCCACAAGAAGCAGATACTACCGGAATAACACCACAGGCCATTGCTTCTAGAACTGTAGTTACAACACCTTCTCTAGTATCTGCTGTATGAACAAAAATTTTAGATCTATTATAATAATCAACAATTTTTTCATCAGGAATATATCCTTTAAAATCAATATCTGAACCATAATATTCTGCTATTTTTTCTAGTTTATTTTTTTCACTACCCTCTCCACCAATAACTACTTTTAAATTTCTTTTTTTTGAAAGAGATTTTACTAAAACATCAACTCTTTTATAAGGGACCAATCTCCCGATATATAGAATATCTATATCTTTTTGTAAATTTTTATCATAAAACTTATTAGTATCAATCCCATTATAACAAAGAGGCACCTCTCCCAAATCATAAAACTTATTCCACCCATTTGTTATAAAATCCGCAACACTTACAAAGAAATTTGTTTTTTCTATAGAAAGCTTATCAAGAATCTTCCATTCTGGAGGAACCCCATGAAGATGCAGAACATTGTTTACATCTGAAGGCAAAGCTAAATTATCAATTGAGTAATGAGTTATTACTAAGTCAAATTTATTATCTTCAAAAAAAGAATATGCTTCTTTAGCTAGAAATAAGGATTCTATATCCCACTTATTAATATTCGTGTCTTTTAAATTTTCAAAAAAAGAATCTTGAAAAGGATTATATAAAGTAATAGTATTTATATCAAACAAATTAAATAAATTTTTGAATTGTTCTGTCTGTTTATTCGTTCTAGAAGTTAAAATAGTAATCTCATGATTTTTAGATAATCTTTTTATTTGGTCTATTGCAACTAACTCAGCACCGCCAACATAATAACTAATTCTGGGATGATATTCACAAATTTTCATCTTCTTTTATTTTTTTGATTATATTATTTATGATTTTTTGTGTTCTTACCCATTTGGTAAGTTTAGTCATTTTATAATAGGATAGCCATTTAAAATTAACTTCTCTTGGGATAGGTTTGAATTTATTATTAAGTTTTAAAATAAAAAAATGATGTCTCTCCATACCCTTATATCTGTTACTTGCAAAATCGTTTTGTTCACTCGTTAAGAATAATTTTTCTATGTTCTTTTCTTTAATTCCAACTTCTTCATTTAATTCCCTAATAAATCCTTCACGAAGACTTTCGCCACTATTAATTCTTCCACCAATTAAACCATAGCCGTCATCATATTTGGCTACTAAGAACTTTAATTTATTATTTTTTACAATATAAATAACACCATAAACCCCGTGCATTGTCCTTATTTTTCTGGAAAAATGTCTTTCAATAAATCTAGCTAATTTATTTGTTAGATAATCAGTAATTTCCATTAACCAGACTTCAAGTTTGTATTTTAAACTTTTACCTTTGAGACTTCCAAATTTCTCAAAAATTTTTCCTACACCCATATAAACTCTATAATATTTATTATTAAAAAATCTTATCCCTTGTCTATCTTTAAATTTTTGAAACCCCCGACCATACTTAAATGCTTTTTTTAAATAAGGAATAAATTTATGAGGATGGTCATGAAAAACAACTAATTTAGGATTATAAACTGTAGAATAACCTGCCTGCATTATCAGATACTGCATTTCGAGATCCTCACAACCAAAATTAGGAATAAAATACCCTATTTCTCTTAAGACATTTCTTTTTATAGCCATATTATTCCCAGAAACTAGGTAAAAATTCATATTAGAATTGGTAAATTCTCTTGTGTTTTTTTCTTGATTTTTACCCGATTTATACTGATATTTCAATTCTCTAAACCGTTTAAATGGTTTATCATGATATGGTTCTCTTTTACCAAAGACCATGCCACAATTTATAAATTTTTTAAAAGTATTATATAAGGTATCGAAGTATCCTTTCTTGACATAACAATCTGAATCCAGAAATACAATTATATCTCCATAAGTAATATCTATTGCTGTATTTCTAACTTCAGATATTCCTTCGTTTTTTTTCTTCCTGAAATATTTTATTTTGTTTTTATCCAAAAAATTCAAAACAGGCATAGATAATGGATATTTACTTGAATCATCAACTACAAAAATCTCATAAGTATATCTTTTTTTGTTTTTCAAATCATCTAATATCCACATAAGACAATTTAAAATAGTCTGATTATTATAATATGCTATCACTATACTAAAATCTTTTTTTCTTTTCATTTTGTCTCAATATATTCCTTACATAATTTTTCAATAAAATCCTGCTTATCTCTGAATTTATTAACAAATAAAATTGAATGATATTTTATTTTATGCATCTTCAACCAAGAAATAACTCCCACTTTATTACTTGAAGCAGTTATGATTAATATAGTTGGGCTAGCTGGTCTTTTTTTTGGTGGTAATACTAAAGTAATAAAAGGAAAGACTTTTTCAATGATTCTATAAATTTTTAGAACAAGTCCTTTAGGTTCGCAACAAATTGTTCCGTCAAAATCCCATCCTTCAAAAGTTTTTCCAATCGGTTTGGTCATTTGAAGTCCCCAAAAGTCTTAATAGTTTTAATTTTATTTGGTCTTAGAAATTTATCTACCCCAAAAACCTTTTATCAATCAAATCAATGTATTCCTTTACTCTGCCCATAATGGAATTTAAATAATATTTTTCTATTTTCTCCTCGAAAATGTCATAGAGCTTGGTCTTTTCTGTGATTCTGTACTGGTTCTTAACTTTTTCAATAAGAAAAATATCCCTTAACCTTAAGATTTGCCTTCTTATATTTGAGGCAGCAATTCCAATTAAAGGTAATTTATGCTTTTTCCTTTGCTTAATAACCATATCCCTTACATTATCTGAGCTTAACGGCTTATTCTCCTTTAGAAATATATACAATATATCAACAATAATATCCCTTGAATCACCCGGCTGCAATAATCCTAAACTTAGGCATAATTTCCTGACAAGCTCCCGGTCTTCTATTCTTTTGGGCTTCTCATATTTCCTCAAGGTTATCTCTGCCAAAGGCGTATCTATTGAGATTTTTCTCCCCATTATTTATTAAACCCCCAACAGAGCATAGATTAATCTTTTAGTTTAAAAAACTTTCTATTTTGATTAAAAGTTTTAATTTTTTTTAATTAGTTATTAGAGAATAATTATAATTTTTTAAAGCCTATTTCAAATTCTTTTGATTTTATTTTATATTTTTCCTTATAATCTAATTTAGGTAACTTTTCAACTAAATTTATCTTTTCAGCACCAACTTCTTTTTTAAGACTTTTTGTATCTATTTCCCCGGTTAACCATAATTCAATCTTATCTTTTTTGCTCAAACCAGCTTTTTTCCTCATCATCTGTATCCTTCTTCTTATCTCATTAACAAACCCTTCATTTAAAAGGTTTTTATCCTGTTTAATATTTAAAAAAACCGTTCCATAACTAAAATTAGAAGCCTCATAGCCTTCAGGAGGTGTTTTCTTAATCTTAAGATGTTCTTTCATAATCTTGTATCCTATATCAATAGTTTCCTTACCTTTTTCAAGTTCTTTTATTATTTTCTTCTCATTCTTTTTTATCTTCTCTGCAACATCAGGAGTCTCACTGCCAAAATCCTTACCTAAAGCACCATAGTCTATCTCAAAAGATATCTTCTCGTGCATTTTTTTTATTTTCACTGACTTTACATTAAGCTGTTTCTTAATAAGCTCATTCATCACAGTCTCTTTTGTATCTATCACAATCTCAGAAAGAGGCCATCTCTTTCCTATGCCTGCCTTATCCCTGCATGCCAGTCCGTTCTGGATTATCCTTTCAGCAATCTTCATATTATTTTCAAGCTTTTTATTAATCATTTTCTTATCGGCTTTTGGCCAGTCTTCAAGATGAATGGATTCTTTACTTAAACTAAACTCCTTCTTAAGATTCAGATAAATCTTTTCTGTTATAAATGGACAAATAATTGAAAACATTTTCAGCACTCCTATCAATACTGAGTAAATAACCGGGAAAACAATATCTTCATCCTTGTCCCTGACCATATGTATATAAGTCCTGCTTAAATCAAGAAACAACTCCTCTATCAGAGGAACAGCCTCATCTATCTGGTAATTATCCAATAATTGTGTAACCTCTTCTATTGTTGAATTCAGCCTTGACAATATGTATTTTTCTTCAATATCAATTTTTTTCAGATTCTTATTAATTTCAGGATTGTTTTTCTTCATATCCAGAATAAAATTATGTATGTTCCATAATATGTTAAGGTTCCTTAATTTTAATTCAGCTTCTTTTTCACTGAAATTCATATTTTCGCCTGCATTGTTTGAGCACATGTAATACCTTAAACCGTCTCTTCCCACTTTTTTAATAACTTCTTCAGGAGAGATTATATTTCCTAAGGATTTTGACATTTTTTCTCCCTTATAATCCAGAATCATGCCGTGAGTATAAACATTTTTATAACTTAGGTCATCAAACATTATAACAGAACCTATCATCAACATAGTAAACCATAATCTTGTCTGTTCAGTAGCTTCTAAAATAAAATCAGCAGGATAATATTTCTTAAACAAATCCTTTCTTTGAGGATATTCAAGGCAGTTCCATGAAACTGTTCCTGAATCCAGCCATACATCCAGAACATCAGGCGTTCTTTTTATTAAATTACCGCATTTTGAGCATTTAATTTTCACATCATCTATCCAGGGCTTATGCAGATTCTCGGGTATTTTGCCAACAGTTTTTTTCTTCAATTCATTAATAGAGCCAATAACCTCATAATTCTTACATTTATCACATTCCCATATGGGTGCAGGTGTTCCCCAGAACCTCTGCCTTGTTATGGTTATATCCCTTAAATTCTCAACCCATCTCCTGAAGCTGTCATTTTCCCTTGAAGGAACCCATTTTATTTTCTTATCAAGCTTCAATATCTTGTTTTTTATTTCCATAAGATTCAAAAACCACTGGTCTGTTGTCCTGAAAACAACAGGGTTGTGGCATCTCCAGCAAAAAGGGTACTCGTGCTCTACTTTTGTGACAGCAATCAGGGATTTTTTCAAAGCATCGATGAATTTTTTATTGTCTCTTTTTGCATTCCAATTGTAAAACTTACCCATCTTTTTTGAGAAATTGCCTTTTTCATCCAGCTCATTGAAAGGCTTTAAGCCGTAATTTCTACCAACCTCAAAATCCTCGGGCCCGCAGCCGGGTGCGCAGTGAACCAAACCAGAACCTGCAGATGTATCCACATACTGCCCACTTAAGATAACAGAATGAAGGTTTTCTGATTGTGGGAATTTTATATCTTTTTTCAAGGGATGCTCATATTTCAGTCCCTCTAATTTCTCACCCTTGAACTCATCTATAATCTTAAAATTGGATTCCGCTATTTTCCCAATAACTGCACCAACCAGTGCTTTTGCTGTAATCCATTTTTCCCCCTCGTATTTGCCGTCTTTTATCTCAGCCTTAACATAATCTAACTCAGGATTTACCATAACTGCAAGATTAAAAGGAATTGTCCACGGCGTGGTTGTCCATACGATAAGAAATTCATCTTTCTTTGTCCTGAACCTTAAGAATATTGAATCATCTTCTATATTTTTATACTCTAATTCATGTTTTGCTAAGTTAGTTTCGCAGGAAGCACACCAGGTCATTACTTTCTTGTCCTTATAAAGCAGTTTTTTCTCTTCAGCCTTTTTTATCATCAGCCATTCCCCTTCAATAAACTCGTTTCTTATAGGCAAATATGCGTTTTCATAATCCATCCAGACACCAAGTTTCCACAGGTCTTTGCTCATTATCTCAGCGTTTTTTCTGGAAAATTCAATGCATTTTTTTATAAATTTGGCTTCACCGTATTTCTTTATATCTTCCTTGAATTTAAGCTTAAAATCCTTCTGGACCTTGTTTTCTGTTGGTAAACCGTGCATGTCATAGCCTGCCCTGTCCCAGACATTAAAATCATTCATCCTTTTGTATCTTAATATTATATCTTTCAGGGCATTATTCCATGCTGTTCCTATATGAATCCTGCCTGATGTATATGGAGGACCCTGTAAAAAATAGAACTTTTTCTTTCCTTTTTTCCTTGCAGTCTCATAAATATTATTATCTGCCCAGAATTTTAGGATTTCATCCTCATTTTTCCTGAAATCATATTGCCCCATAAAGGAATTAGGAACAATTATTATTTAAATAATTTATCCTCTTTATTGAAAATTATAAAGTTTTATAAATAAAAATTATTTATTATCTGATATGGAAAAAATAATAAGCAAAGTAAAAAAGGAAATTGAGCCTAATCTTAAGATTATGAAAAAGATAGACTTATTTGCTGAAAAAATAAACAAAACAATAAAAAATCTCAATATCAAAGCAGAATGCATTAAAGGGGGCTCTATAGCCAAAAAGACATTTCTTAAGGATGACCATGATATTGACTTATTTGTAAGGTTTGACTCTGTTGAATATAAAGATAAGAAATTGTCTGATATTCTTGAGAATATAATTGAAAAGGCAAAGATAAAGGCTGTAAGGGTCCACGGCTCGAGGGATTATTTTCAGTACCAAGATAATAAATTATTTTATGAGATAGTTCCTGTTTTAAAAGTAAATGACTATAAAAAAGCCCTTAATGTCACAGATATGAGCCCTTTGCATGTTGAATGGGTTAATAAAAATCTAAATAAAAAATTAAGGGATGAAATAAGGGTAACCAAGCAGTTCTGCAAGTCAACCGGAGTATATGGCGCAGAATCCTATATTAATGGTTTCAGCGGGCATATGGTTGATATTTTGATAGTTTATTATGGCTCTTTTGTTAAGCTGTTGAAAAATTCGCTGAAATGGAAAGCAAAGGTAATAATTGATATTGAAAAGCATCTGAAAAACCCACTTAAAGAATTAAATGAAGCAAAACTTCAAAGCCCCATGGTAATTGTTGATCCTGTGCAACCCGATAGGAATGCAGCCTCTGCTTTGTCAATGGAAAAATTTGATTTGTTTAAGGAAAAAGCCAGACAGTTCTTAGAAAAACCTTCCGAGGATTTCTTTAAGATTAAAAAAATTGACAGGGATTATATTATAAATATATTCAGGGAAACTAAAAAAAGCATGCCTGCTAAAAATATAAAACTGATTGCCCTGAAAATAATCCCTCTTGAAGGCAAAAGGGATGTTGTGGGCTCAAAAATCCTGAAGGTTTTTGACTATATAAATATGAACATGGATAAAAATGACTTTGATGTTATTAAATCAGGCTGGGACACAAATTCATTTCAGTGGATATATTTCATAACTGAAGACAAAGAGCTTTCGGAATATGTAATAATAAAAGGGCCTCCGGTAAATGAAAAAGAGCATTGCGAGAATTTCAGGAAAACACATTCATCAGAGGAAATTTTTATAAAAGATAACAGGATGTTTTTAAAAACCAAGAGAAAATACATGAATCCCGAGGAGCTTATTGAAAATTTAATAAATACTCCTTATTTTAAAAATAAAATCAAAAAAACAGAGTTTATATTAAATGATAAAATCTGAAAGATAAATTTATAAAGAAACTGTTTTTAATTTAAAAATGGCACGTGTTTTGGAAGAAAACCAGATAAGGCAGTTGGTTGATGATATAAGAATCACTAACCAGAAGATTTATGAGCTGGAAGACACTGCAAAGTTCATAAAGCAGAGCATAGACAGGAGAGACAGGAAGCTGAATGAAAGCAAGACAATATTTGATGAAAAGCTGGAGAATTTCAGGAAAAACCTAAATGATATAAAAAAAGATACGCAAACTCTTGTTATGCAGTTAAAACTGCTTGTAGAAAAACTCAGGGATTCAGTCCAGAAAGAAGAGCTGAAACAATTCGAGGAAAAGATAGATTCATTTGATTTTGAGAACTTGGAAACAAAAAAAAGACATTAAATCATTATTTTTATTAAGGGCTTGATGAACAAAAAAACAAATATAAAGGGACTTCAGCTTTAGCTGAATGTCGCTTGGTTTTGGTCAAGTTACAAAAATGGAACATTTTTGAACTTAGAAAAACTTTGTTTTTCGTAAGTTTTTAATGAAATGTCCAAAAACTTGCGGGCTTGTGATCTAGCGGCTATGATTCCTCCCTTACACGGAGGCTATCGCCGGTTCGATTCCGGCCAAGCCCAATAGCCCTTTAAAAAAGTGCTATTATCCCAAATAAGTTCGACCTTCGGTCGAATAAAAAGTTTATTACTCTTCAAATTCTATTTTATTATTAAAATAAACTCCTTTTTTCAGTTTTACAGGTCTCCATTTGTCAAGAATAAGTTTAGCATCAAGCCATTCTGCTAATTCTTCAGGATTTCCTATTGTTGCAGACAGCCCTAATAACTGCAGTTTTTTTATCTTATCTTTTAACAATGTTATAACAATCTCCAGAGTAGGCCCTCTTTCAGGTGCGTTCAATAAATGAATCTCATCTATGACAACAACCTTTATATCCTCAATCCATGGCGCTTTATGCCTTATCAAAGAATCAAATTTCTCGCTTGTGGCAATTATCAAATCATAATCCCTGAGATAATAATCCTTGCTGTCTATGTCTCCTGAGCTTATTGCAATATTAATCAAATCACCATAAAATTTCTTGAAATCCTTGTATTTTTCTGAAGCCAGAGCCCTTAATGGAACAATATAAATGCATTTCCCGTGGTCATGAAAAACAGCATTTAATATTGCTAATTCTGCAACTAATGTTTTACCTGAGGCTGTAGGGGTACACACCAATAAATTCTTATCCTTGAACAATCCTTTATCTATAGACTTATACTGGCAAGGCCTTAATTCCTTAATCCTGTCTTTAAGAATATCATAAATCCTTTCCGGGATTTTTTTCTTGTATTTGGAAAGTTTCATTATTTTAAAAGTATTATGAAATGTTTTTTAAAGTTTGTTAAATGTGTTGTGTGTTATTTATATTTACTATGGAGTGGAGAAAGATTTATAAATCTGTTATAATTTATACACATATTATGGAATATTTAAAAGATTATCTAACAAGAGATGGTTGGAAAAGAGATTGGTACAGAACAAAACAAGATTTTTGTAATGTATATTCTAATTCCAGACAGGAATTATCTGATATTGTAAGAAGTGAAAGAGGTAGCATTCCAGTAGCTATGATGTTTACAACTCTTGGGTCAAGTTTGTCAACTATTGGAATGATTACAGAAAATTATTATTTACTAGTAGGAGGTATTTTGTTTTGTATTGCTGGTTTAGTTGATGCTATTGGAACTTATAACCAAACTAAGAAAAAATAATTACATCAAATCAACAACATCAATATCCAATAAATTCAATCCTTTCTTTAAAATCTCTTTAGTACAATAAGCTAAGAATAACCTTGAATTCTTTAATTTGCCTTTTTCCTGTAATATTGGGCATTCATGGTAAAAACTGTTAAAGGTTTGTGCTAGTTCAAGCAAATAGTTAGCTATGAGTGAAGAGTCATATCTCTCAGATGCTTTTTCTGCAACATCATTAAAATTATACAATGATTTTACTAATTTATACTCTATCTCTTTATTCAATAAAGATAAATCAACATCCAGATTTTTTATTTTTTCTTTTATTTTCTTGTCATTTTTATTCAGCCATTTTTCAAATATGCTCATTATTCTTACATATGCATACTGAACATAAGGGCCTGTGTCGCCTTCAAAATCTATTGATTTCTCAGGATTGAAAATAAAATCCTTCTCCAAGTCATATTTCAGCATAAAGAACCTCAATGCACTTAAACCAATCTTTTTGCTCAGTTCATTTAATTCCTTTTCTTTCATATCAGGATGCCTTTTTCTGACCTCTTCTCCTGCTAATTTCTCCATTTCATCAATTAAATCATCTGCATCAACAACATTGCCTTCCCTGCTTTTCATTCTTCCTTCAGGCAGGAATATCATGCCATAGCTCAGGTGATAATTGTCAATCTCAGGATATTCCTTTAAACCTTTTCCAAGCATTTCCAGTATCTTGAATAACTGCTTAAAATAGAGGTTCTGCTCGCTTGCCACAACATAGACTGATTTGTCCATTTTAAAATCATCATATTTTTTCTTTGCCAAAACAAGATCCTGTGTTATATAAAGAGAAGTGCCGTCAGACCTTAAAATTATCTTATTATCAAGCCCGTATTTTTTGAGAGGGGCATATATAAAGCCTTCTTTGTGTTTCTTGAAAATTCCTTTCTTTAGTGCCTTTTTTACAATCTCCTTGCCTTTATTCTGGAAATCACTTTCAAAATACTCTTTCTCAAATTTAAGGCTTAGTTTATCATAAGTTTCCTTAAAGCCTTCCAGGCACCATGCCTTTAGTTTTTTCCATCTCTTCCTTGTTTCTTTATCATTATTCTCCCATTTTACAAGCAGTTCATCATTTTCTTCTTCAAGAGTGGGATTTTTCCTGGCTTTTTTCTCAAATTCAACATACAAATCACCTATATAATGGTCTTTTTTTATTTTTGGTGTTTCATTTTCATGCCATTTCTCATAAGCCAGCATTGTTTTGCATACGTGTTTTCCTATATCATTATTTAGATTAATTTTTACAACCTCACATCCAATAAATTCCAATATATTTGCAACAGACTGCCCTATGAATATATTCCTCAAATGCCCTAAATGTAAAGGCTTATTTGTATTTGGAGCAGGGAATTCCAGAAGGACTTTCTCCTTTTTTATCTTGTTTTTTAAATAATTATCACTAAAAATATTGTTCAGTGTTTCTTTTACAAATAAATCTCTTTTAAGGAAAAAATTAAGATAAGGCCCCTTGTTCTCGACTTTTTCTATAATCCAGTATTTTTCAAGATTATTCTCTATGCTTTCCTTTAGATTTGATGCTATCTGAACAGGATTCTTTTTTTCTTTTTTAGACAATATAAAACACACAAAAGCATAGTCCCCGAACTCAGGAAGAAGAGGTATTTCAAGCACTATTTCTTCACTCTTTAAGCCAGTGTTTTTTTTAATAATATTCCTAATCTCTTTCTCAAAATCCATTTTATTCTAAATTAATGAGAAAATTTATAAATGTTGTTGTTGGGAAACCCCGTTCTTCTATGAGGAGAAAGTTATCAAATCGAAACTTTTATATATTAATATAGCAAATTATATACTAAGATGCTTAGTAATAAGAATAAAGCCCAGGAAGAAGTACATAAGCTTATTTTTGATAATGAAAATATCAGCTGGAAGTCTATGTTAATGGAGCTTGTAAAGACAGGCCAGATTAACCCATGGGATATAAATATTTCAGATATAGCAGACAAGTTTCTTGGTATATTAAAAGACCTTAATTCAATGAATTTCAGGGTTTCCGGAAAGATAATACTTGCATCAGCATTATTATTAAAGCTTAAATCAGAGAGCCTTCTTGAAGAAGATATTATTGCCCTTGATACTTTATTAAATCAATCAGATGAACCCATAGAACTGCTGGATGACCTTGAGGAGGCATATTTTGAAGACTCTCCTCAGGAAAAGCATGATGAGCTTAAGCTATATCCAAAAACACCCCAGCCCAGGAAGAGAAAAGTCAGCATATATGACTTGATAAATGCACTTGAAAATGCATTTGAAGTAAAACAAAGAAGGAAAAACTACATTTTCAAGCAGAATATTAAAATACCTGAGAAAAAAACAGACATATCTGAGCTTATGAATAATATATACAAAGATATAAAAGCATATTTTAAGAAAGACACAAAGGCAGAATTAAATTTCAACGAGCTTTTGCCCACTGAAAGCAAAGCAGACAAGGTTCTGACATTCATACCTTTATTGCATCTGGAAAACCAGAACAAAATAGAATTGATGCAGGAAAAGCACTTCAGCCCAATAACAATAAGGCTTTCTGGCTAGTATAATAATCTTTTTAAATAAAGAATATTTCTTTACATTATGTCCGAGAATAAATATCTTGAGCTTCAGCTTATACAAAAACAGGTTGAGGAGATAAAAAGCATTCTTGAAAGGTTTGATGAGCAGATAATGCAGATTGAAAACCTCATATATGACCTTCAGGATTTCAGAAAGCTGAAAAAAGGAGACAACATACTTATCCCCCTTGCCAGCGGCATATTTGCAAAGGCTAAATTAACAGACAATAATAACCTTAAGGTAAATGTAGGTAAAAACACTGTTGTCGAGAAGGATGTTCTCTCAACAGTAGATATGCTGGAGAATCAAATGCAGGAAATCTCATCATACAGAAACCAATCCGTTGTAAACCTGAGAATGCTGATAGACAGGTCAAATAAAATAAAAGAGGAGCTGAATAAGGAAAATGTTTGAGTTCTTTAAAAAAAGGTTCAGGAAATCTGTAGATAAATTCTCTGAAGAGGTTGAAAAAGAAGCAGAGAAGGAAATAAAAAAAGAAAAACCTAAGAAAGTTAAAAAGCCAAAAGAGAAGGAAATAAAAGAGAAAAAGGCTGAGAAAAAAAAGGAAGAAAGAAAAGAAACCAAGGAAGAAAAAGAAAAAATAAAAAAAGAGGTTGAAAAGAAAGAAGAAGTTAAGGATATTGAGCAAGAGAAAATTACAGAAGAAAAAGAACCTGAAGAGGAAGAAGCAGAAGAAAAGAAAAAAGGTTTTGTTTCTAAATTCAGGGAAAAGATTTCTACAATAAGCTTAAATGAAGACAAATTTGAGGAATTGTTCTGGGAATTAGAGGTTGCTTTACTTGAGAATAATGTTGCAGTTGAGGTTGTTGAAAAAATAAAAAATGACTTGAAAAAAGAGCTGACTGAAAAAAGAATCCTGAGAAAAAATATCGAAAAAACTATTGAAAGAACATTAAAAGAGTCGATAAATGAATTATTTGAGCAGGAAAGCTTTGACCTTGTAAAAAAAATAAAAGAAAAGAACAAAAGCAATGAGCCTTATATTATAGCTATGATAGGAGTTAACGGCTCGGGAAAAACAACAACCCTGGCAAAAATGGCAAGGATGCTCCAGAAAGAAAAATTAAGTGTGGTTCTTGCAGCCTCAGACACATTCAGGGCTGCTTCTATAGAACAATTGCAAAAGCATGCTGACAGGTTAAAGGTAAAGATGATAAAGCATGACTACGGCTCAGATGCAGCTGCAGTTGCTTATGATGCAATAGAACATGCAAGATCAAAAAACATAGATGTTGTTTTAATAGATACAGCAGGAAGATTACATTCAAATAAGAACCTGATGCAGGAACTGAAAAAGGTCATAAATGTTTCAAAGCCTGATTTAAAATTATTTGTAGGTGAATCCATAACAGGAAACGATTGTGTAGAGCAGGCCAAGATATTTAATGAAATGGTCGGAATAGATGCTATAATACTTGCAAAAGCAGACATTGATGAAAAAGGAGGAGCTGCTGTTTCAATTTCTTATGTTGTGAAAAAGCCCATATTATATATAGGCACAGGTCAGGAATACGATGATTTAGAAGAATTTAAACCTGAAATTATTATGGAGAATTTGGGTTTGTGAATTTTAAGTAAAAAGAAAAAAATATTTTTATTGTTTGTCTAACTATGGAGCCCTGCGATATTGAGGAGTATTTCCCCATTTTTTAATATATTCTGAATCATTAAAATTATCAAAAGCATCAATCATAGAATCAGGTATATCCATAGATCTAAGAAAACTATCAAGTCTAGCGAAATAGGCTTCACTACTATCATCAGAAATAATCCTTCTTGTTGTTTTTTTATTTATATCATACTCATTTAATAATCGATAGTTCATTGGTTTAATCTCTCTTTCACTAAACTGGCAACCATAAAAACATAGTCCTATAATGGGCGCACTACGCAGTATTGTCTTCTTTATTTTATTTAAATTAACTTCAGAACTAAGTTTGTCTCCTAAACCATTATATAAATTATTTCCTTTTTCTTTTACAAAATCATTAAATTTTACTCTTAAATTCTTCATTTTTTCACCTTGATATTTATTTTATTCTTGTATCAAAACTTAGAATCTATTCTTTTTTGTAATTTATTAATTGTTTGGTTAATTTTTCTTCAAGTAAATCACTACTTTTAGGAACATATTCTTCGGCCTGGTTTTTTTTAGAAAAGACGCCAAGTCCTGAAATATCCATACCTATCCGCGATAGTGATGTGGCAATTAATAACCCATCAATTCTATGTTTATCAAATATGCTGTTAAATCTCATCTCATCTTTAATTCTACGGGCACATTCTTTATGCCAAACTTTTCTTACAAACTTCTCATAAGGCTTTTTATAATCTTCAGACAATATTTTTTCCTGTAAATCCTTTTCAATATTTTCCCATGAGGTTCCGTTTCTCTCAAGATTTAGAAGGGATTTATACATTCTTTCGGTTTGTATTTCAGCGATTTTTTTGTTTGTGTTTTTTACTGCTTTACCAAATTCAAAATTAAATAAAGGATAAATAACATCTTTTATCCATTCATCTTGTTCTTCTCTTGAAGGTATTTCTATTTTACTTAAATAATCCTTAGCTTTTGTGTATAAACTGTTTATATGATTTTCTTTCATTTTTTCACCTCTCGTTCAAGGTAGACTCCTCTCCTTGTTCTTTTCTTGAATCTTTCTAAGAATTTCATCAATTTTTTCAACTGAAGCTAACTTTTCAAGAGGACTTCCTTTTGGAACTTTTAAATTAATTTGATCTACTCTTCCGTCTCCATCATTATCTAATGCATAAATTCTTTCGGAAAATCCATAATCACCAATAGTTATTTCAGCAGAAGACTTACTTCTGTTCATGTAATGCACTAATACATCATATCCATTTGCTTCAGACATATTTCTCTCCAAAATTGGTTCGGGTCTAAATTCACATCCTACTAAAGTTGTAATGGCTGCTGTTGTCAAAATAATTTTTTCTTTTATCCTATTATAATTCATTTTTTCACCTTATTTTTATTATATTACTACTATATAGTAACACCAATATATAAATCTTTCGATTTTGGGTTTATAAAAAGTTAAATTATTATAGAAATTCCTATATTATAACTTTTTCAAAAAATCTTTCTTCCATTTTACAAATTTATTAAAAGATAGATTAAAATAAGAATAATCTTTATTATCAATGGAATTAATGGCTTTTTTAAGTTCTTTTTTCAAGTATTTTTTATTAATTTTTTTTATAATCTTCGAATACTCTTTTAGATCAGCACCATTAATAAATAATAAAGCAATATCATAGGAATCCTTTTTTCCTTTTAAGCTGTTTCTTCTGTTGATTTCAGCAAATTGTTTTAATATTACCAAAACTTCTATAGAAGGAACCTTAAATCCTTCCACTGTTTTGTAATTTTTTTCTAATTTTTCTAAAGGGTATCCTAACTCAGAGAAATAAGGAACATAAATATCAATATCAAAGAATTCCTGCTTTATTTCAAATTTTTTGAGTGTTTCGTTTTTATCTATTGTATAATCTTTTTTAAGTTTATCTAAATTATTATAATCAACAACAATATCTATGTCTTTTGATTTATAGGCTTTTGTCCACATATAAATTGCCCATCCACCTATAAGAATAAAATCATATTTTTTATTTAATTCAATTAATTTTTCAAAACTCTTTTTTGTTATTTCCTCATTCCAAAATTCCTTCATTTTTTAGCCTCTTTCTTAATGAGCTTAAAAATTCTTTTGCATACCATTCTTTTAGATTCCATAAATCAGCATAAATTAAAGAGACAGGAGCTATTTTTTCCATTTCAAAGTTTTTCTTTAAAACAAAAACATTATTTTTGTTTATATTTTTTATATGTTTTGAAAACCTTTTTTTTAATGACTCACTAGAATAAACATATATTTCAGAATAATCAGCCGGGCTTTCATCAAAGCTTAAACGATAAGCTGAATAAGCAGTGTAGGTAATGTTATTAGGCATGGAGTTTTCTATTTTTTTAACAGGCAAATCAACATAAAAACTTTCAAATATATCCTTATTTAATTCTCTTTTAACACATAGATAATTTATTAATTTAGCAATATCAATTATCTCAAAAGATCTTTGTTTTAGTCTTATTATGCCTATTTTTTCTAATTTATTTATTATTTTATTAACCATACCAATAGATATATTTAGCTCTTTATCTGAAGATAATTGTAATTGTGTAAAGCTTCTTTGTTTTTTTCTGTATTTTTCAATTAATTCAATTATTAATCTGTCTTCTTTTTTCATTCTGTTTCACTTTAATATTCACCTATTTATAAATGTTTCGATATATAGTGAAAGATATTTAAATAAACTATTAAAAAAGTGAAATAAATAATAAACAAAATATTTATTAATCTTAGAATATATAAACTAGTTAAAATATTATAAAAAAGGTGAAAAAATGGGATATTTTGCATGGGTAAATAAAAACATAAAAAAGTTGGGTGTATGGGACGTTCCTTTTTTTAAGATAAGTCTTATAGCATTTGGTTTAATGGTTGCAAAACTATGGGAGCCTATATTGATGCTAGACTGGTATTGGTATCTTATTATTTTTGTGGTAACTGCCGTAAAACCTGTAATGAGTATGTTTAAATAAAAGAACACTAGACATCCACTCTCAAAAGACTTATAAACCTATTTTCTTTCTTTTTTTATATGATTGAATACCTGAAAGAGCCTTATAAGGATAAGGAAATATTTAATATTCTAGATCCATTGGTTAAGGAATGGTTTAGTTCTAAGTTCAAAGAATTCGCGCCACCACAGTTATTCTCAATAATACCTATACACCAGAGGGAAAATATACTTATATCAAGCCCCACAGGCTCAGGGAAAACCCTTAGTGCATTCATGGCAGTCTTAAATGAATTGATTAATCTGGATGAAAAAGGCAAGCTGGAGGACAAGATATACTGCGTTTATATAAGCCCGTTGAAGGCTCTGGCAAATGATATTGAGAAAAACCTTAATACTCCATTAAATGAGATGAACAAGATATATAAAAAGAAAAACCCTGAAAAAGAATTGAATGTCAGAGTTGCAATAAGAACGGGCGACACAAAAACATATGAAAAAGCAAAAATGCTGAAAAATCCACCACACATCTTAATTACCACACCGGAAAGTTTTGCAATAACCTTAACAACAAAAAAATTCAGAGAAAACTTCAGGAATGTGCAATGGTGCATTATAGACGAGATACATTCTTTAGCAGACTCAAAAAGAGGAGTTCATTTATCATTATCATTAGAAAGATTAGAGAACCTGACTTATTTTTCAAGAGTGGGTTTATCAGCAACAATATCACCTATTGAAGAAGTAGGAAAATTCCTGGTTGGAATGAAAGACTATGAAAAAAATGAATTCAGAGACTGTAA
The DNA here is from genome assembly GCA_016928115.1 of Candidatus Woesearchaeota archaeon. Taxonomy (GTDB): domain Archaea; phylum Nanobdellota; class Nanobdellia; order Woesearchaeales; family UBA9642; genus JAFGLI01. The sequence continues at coordinate 36,428 of JAFGLI010000014.1, forward strand.
AATAGTTGATGTTAATTTTCTAAAGAAACTGGACATGAAGGTTTTAAGTCCTGTTGAAAACTTAATTGAATCAGACTATGAGGAAACACATTCAGAGATGTACAGGTTAATAGATGATCTTATACAGAAGCACAAAACCACTTTGATTTTTACAAACACGAGGGCTGCCACAGAAAGAGTAGTCCATCATTTAAAAGAAAACTTTCCAAAAAATTATGAAAAAATAGAGGAGGATATGGCTTTTGAGGAAAAAGAAAAAGCTGAAATATCTGGCATTGATACAAAATCATTTATTGGTGCTCATCACGGCTCTTTAAGCAAAGAACACAGGCTGAATATAGAAAACAGGCTTAAAAAAGGAGAATTAAAATGTGTTGTTTCCTCAACATCTTTGGAATTAGGAATAGATATAGGATATATTGATTTGGTTATTTTACTAGGCTCTCCAAAATCTGTTGCCAGAGGCTTACAAAGGATAGGAAGGTCAGGGCATAAACTACATGACAAGGCAAAAGGAAAAATCATTGTCTTAAACAGGGATGACATGGTTGAATGTGCTGTACTGCTGAAAAATGCAATTGAGCATAAGATAGACAGGATTGACATTCCTGAGAACTGTTTAGATGTATTGGCACAGCAGATATTTGGAATTGCTTTGGAACAGCCTTATAATATTGAAAAGGTCTATGAAACGGTCAAAAAAAGCTATTGCTACAGAAACCTTATGAAAAATGATTTTGATAATATTATTAATTATCTGATGGGAGAATATGTTTCCCTTGAAGAAAGAAATGTTTATGCAAAGATATGGTATGATGAAGAAACAGGGATGATCGGAAAAAGAGGTAAATTAGCAAGAGTAATTTATATGACTAATATTGGAACAATACCTGATGAATCAGCTGTAAAAGTTAAGATACTAAGAAGGGGGTCATCAAGCTCAGATGAATACATAGGTAAAATAGATGAAGGTTTTTTAGAAAGGCTGAAAAAAGGAGATATTTTTGTTTTAGGAGGAAAAACCTATGAGTTCAGGTATGCACAGGGCATGAGTGCTTTTGTTAGGAGTACAGCAAACAGGCCGCCCACAGTGCCTTCCTGGATATCTGAATCCCTGCCATTATCATTTGATTTGGCTATGGAAATACAGAAATTCAGGAGATATATGGATGAATATTTTGAAAACAACAGCTCAAAAGAAGATGTGCTTGATTTCATAAATGATTATCTCTATGTTGACAAGAACTGTGCATTTTCTATATATGAATATTTCAGGCAGCAGTATGACTACAGGGAAATACCACATGACAAAAAACTCATTATAGAGTATTATAATGAAGACGGCGACAGGTATGCAATATTCCATTCATTATACGGAAGAAGGGTAAATGATGTTTTATCAAGAACAATAGCTTATGCTGTATCTAAGATAAATAAGCAGGACATAGAGATCAATATAAGCGACAACGGCTTTTATCTGAAAAGCTCTAAGCCCATACCTGCATTAAGAGCCCTAAAACTATTAAAAAGCGAAGAAATAAGGAAAGTTGCTGAAATATCTTTAAGGAAAACAGAGGTTATGGCAAGAAGATTCAGACACTGTGCTTCAAGAGCATTGATGATATTAAGAAGCTATAAAGGAAAGAAGAAAACAGTGAGCAGGCAGCAGTTAAGCTCAAGGATATTGATGAATGCAGTAGGGAGAATAGACAAGGATTTTCCTATATTAAAAGAAGCAAGAAGAGAGGTTCTGGAGGATTTAATGGACATAGAAAATACAGAAAAAGTGATAAAGGAAATAGAAGAAGGAAATATAGACATAAAAGAGATTTTCACTAAAATACCCACACCCTTTGCATTTAACCTTATTAGTTTAGGATATCTTGACATAATGAAGATGGAAGACAAGCATGAATTCTTAAAGAGACTTCATAATATGGTTAAGCTTAAGATTGATTTGGAGAATAAGGGGAAAAATAAATAATTCTTCTTAAAATTTAACTATTATTAAAGCGTATTTATTGACTTCCCATATGAACGGCCTTTTCCATCTATGTAAAAACCAGCAGAAATGAATAAAAAGTCAGTAGATGACAAAGAAGCCAAGGTAGCAACACATTCATGAGCATCATATCTATTACAATTATTATAGGTATATGTAGAAGGAGTGAAAACAAATGTGTATTTGGTTTTTTTATTAGTTAATTCTCTTAAGGTTTCCTTAATTTCTTTAGGTTCATCAGTTGTACTAAACAGATTCTGCAAAAAAGTAAGACCTTGATGAGTCCTTAAAACTTGATCTATAGATACACCCTGGCCTTCAATAGAAAAATATTCGGGAATTTTTAATATATGTGTTTTAGGCTCAATAATATTGCTTCCAGAATAGTGAATTATTGTTCCCTCTAATTCTGATGAAGAATCATAATTATAAATTATTTTTGTACTAGTTATAATAGTATAATCTAAATCTTTTTGAATATTTTTATGGGTTTCAAAATCAGCACTTTTTCCAGCTTCATACAAATCAGGCATACTGGCCATAATTTTGTATTTTTTATTAAATTCTCTAATAAAATCTTTCTGTTTTAAAAGTAATGGCTCGTTATTTTTATCTAATAAATGATTTTGATCAATATTTATTTTAATATCCATCTAAATACACCCCTAAATATATATTATTTTTAATATTTTAATATAACTATTTAAATGTAGTAATTAGTAATTTTATATAAATGTTCCTATTTTTATACAATAAGAAAAAACTAAAAATGCACCAGCCGGGATTTGAACCCGAATAACTGGCTTGGGAAGCCAGTGTCATACCATTAGACCACTAGTGCTTTATGTTTTATTCTAGTAGGGGAATATGCTGAGGTATATAAAAATAATGATTATTCAAAACTATCAATTATATAAAAGAAAACTTAATTTATATATGAAAAAACCTGATGAAATCACCTATTAAAGGCAATCTTCTGTATTTCCCTGTTACTGCATTCTGGATGCCTTTTACAAAGCAGAACAACAAGAATAAAACTGCAAGGTAAAGAACAACCTTTAATATAAGAACCCAGCCAAGAGCCCACAACAAAGCCCAGTTGATTATTGCTGATATAAATAAAATCATCCCCTGCCCAGCATGAAATAAAGCAAATTTATTATCTCTTTTCATTGAAAAAGGAAATATGAATAGGAATCCAATATAACTCATTACAGCCCAGAATTTCCCGGACTTAACCTCATCTATTTTATCTTTTTTATTTTCTTCTTCAGAATCCTGTTTTTCATCAACCTGTTCTTTTTCGTCCATCTTTGATATTATTGTTTTCTTGTTTTATAAATATTGTTGAATTTAAGTGGGCCTAGGAGGATCCACAAGAGATTTTTCAGGAAAAAACAAAAATCTCGTAAAAAATGAGGAGGATGCGCTCACTTTGTTCGCTTACCTCCTTTTGAAAATAAGTGGGCCCAGGAGGATTCGAACCCCCGTCAATCGGTTTCATCTATTCTTCTCAAAAGTTTATCCGAAGCCGACCGCACGATTTACCTGATCTTTCAAAAAATTCCTCAATGAATGGGGCTTCAACAAAGTTGAACGCCCCATACGTTCCTTCTCCGAGTTCTTCGAAAGAACTCCAGGCTATGCTATGGGCCCTTAATATGTTATTATAAAAGATTAAATTTAAATATTTTCTTTTAAACAACAATATATAATATGAAAAAAACCATCTTATTAATAGTTTTTGTATTTTGCTTATTTTCAATAACTATTGTAAACGCCCAGAAGGCAGATAAGGTAGATACAGAATTCAGGATTATAGACAATATTTTATATGTTGAAAAAACCATTGAATTTGATAATCCAATAAACCAGGAATACAATTTTGACCTTCCTGAAGACGCAAGAGGCATTTCTCTTTATTTAAATAATAAATCATCAGAATATAATAAAACAATTATTCTTAAGGATATATCTTCTCTCAGAATAAATTATTTAACAAATAAATTTCTGGACAGAAATACTTTTATTTACCATTACAACAGTGAATTTGAAACAGAAAACCTAAGGATAATCCTGTATATGGATGAAAGGCATTTAAAAGAAGAGATATCTGAGGGAAAAGGCTCTATTTATCCTAAACCAGATGAGACTGAAAGCGACGGAAAAGCTATTGTTTTCATATGGAACAGGAAATATTTCCTTCCTGAAGAAGAATTTTCATTATTGGTTATCTTAGAGCCGGAATCGAATATGAATTACTCTTTTTTATGGATAACTGGAATAATAATCCTGATTTCTACAGGAATATGGTTTTTTATAAAACAAAGGGGAAAAAAGCCCAAAGTTAATATAGAGGCACTTTCAAAAAGACAAAAGCAAATATATATGATTGTAAGAAAACATAAGAGAATAACACAATCTAATCTGCAGGATAAACTAAATCTGCCAAAATCCTCTTTATCACGGAATATTGACAGCATGGTAAGGAAGGGCATAATAGAAAAAAAGAAAAGAGGTATGACTAATCTGATAATGCTGAAAAAAGACTGATTCTTGATTATTCCTCCATTGTTCTGGGTTGTTCCGGTTGATTCCGGCTAAAACTAATAAGTTGTTCCGCCTTATATTAAAGAATAAAACCTAATGCGAGGTGTAAAAAATGAAAAAAATATTGTTTTTGGCAATAATACTGGCAGTGATGGCAGCAGTGCCTTTTGCTGTGGCAGAAACAAACGAGACAGGAGTTAATGAAACCCGGGAACAGGAAATGGAACAGGAAATGGAACAGACTGCAGGAATTGGACCCAATAGCCCGTTTTACGGTCTTGAGAGGTCAATGGAGAGGCTTAGGGTTGCTTTTACATTCAGAAAAGCAGCCAAGACAGAGCTGAAATCCAGGTATGCTGAAGAGAGGCTGGCAGAAGCATATAAGATGATTAAGGAAAACAGGATAGAGCAGGCTGAAAAAGCAAAGAGACATTACAATGCCCTGATGGAAGATATAGGAAAAGACATAGAAGAAACAGAACTGGAGGGCAATGGGGAAGAGATTAACAACAGTCTGGCATTAATGAGAAGAATAGAAAACAAGCAGAAAGTTATAGAATGGATCGGTCAAAACATAAAAATCAAAGTAAGGGGAAATTTAACAAAAGAGCAACAGGAGAAGATTGATGAATTACTGGCTGAATTTAATGAAACTGCTGATAAAATAAAAATAGATATTGACAATAAAGTGGATAAATGGAAGATTGCAGCCAAAGCAAGAGGAAACCTTACTGATGAAGAAGTAAACCAAATGGTTGAAAGAGTAAGAGAAAGAGTCCAGAAAAGATTACAGGAACATAAAGAAGAAATTGGGGAAATGATACAAGAAAGAGTCCAGGAAAGAGAGGAAAAAAGAGAAGAGATAAGAAAAAGAATAGAAGAAGAGAATAATGAAGACAATACGAATGTAAACCAAACTTCTGAAAACCAAGGAGGCAATCAGGGTTTTGGAAGCAATTGATTAATATAAATTTTTTATTTTTTCTTTTTTTTATTTAATAAAAATTTCAAAGGATGAAAATGCAAGAAACAATAAAACTAAAGGATTTAGAAGAAAAAGTTAAAATTTGTGAAATTAGTCTGGGAATTAATAAGAAAAAAGTTTTTATAGGTGTTAAAAAGCTTAGGTATGGGGAATTAGCTGACAGATTATATTATATTATGGAAGAGGGAAAATGCAATAATTATGATGAGATGATAAATTGCTTAAAAAAACTGGATAAAAGCCTTATACTTTATATCATACCTGCTGAAGAAAAAGAGTTTTATGAAACATTGCAAAAAGAAGGAATGCTTCTTGTTAATTATATTAAAACCAACAATGAGAGATTCATTCCTGAGGGACTGAAAAACCCTAATGAAACTAAGCTGGATAAAATAGGAGCTAAACAATGCCTGAAACTTTGTTATAATGAGATAAAGAAAATACAGGAAGAATACAGCATGCCTAACAATGATATAATTAATAAGATAGAAAAATATATCTTATCTGATTATACTGATGAAAAAGAGGTAATATTTGAAACAGAAGATGATTCTGACTTATTTCAGAAAAAAGAAAATCCTTCTGAAAAAGAAATAATAAAATACAGAAAAAATTTTTCACAAGCATTCTGAGAGAAATAATTGTTTATAATCTTGCTCATATATATTTCTAATAAGTCTTCCCGAAATAAGCATAAACTTTTGCTTCTTTATCGCAGAAAGCACATTTGCCTTTTGCTTTTCCGATCTTATCTTCAGGCATATTTAATGATTTTATTCCGGTTGTTTTGTCTTTCAGGTTTTCTTCACACTCTACATTATTGCACCATTTAGCATAACCTATCTTTCCTTTATTAACAGCATTCTCCAGTTCTTTTATATTCTTTACTTCCTTAATAGAATTCTTTAGTTTTTCTTCTGAGCGTTTCAATAATTGCTTCTGAATATCATCAAGTAATTCTTTTATTTTTTTGCCCAGATTTTTAATATTAACATTTTCTTTCTTGCCATTATCTCTTCTTACAACAGTTACAATTTTCTTTTCCAGCTCCCTTGGTCCTAATTCTATTCTTAAAGGAACACCTTTCATTTCCCACTGGTTGAATTTCCAGCCCGGTTTGTAGTTTTCCCTTTTATCGGTTTTAACCCTGAAGCCTTTTTTCTCTAATTTCTGCTTTAATTTGTCTGTTTCCTTAAACAATTCTTTTTTGTGTTTGTCAAATATTATAGGAATGATAACAACCTGGTATGGGGCAATTTTAGGTGGTAAAATTAAACCCTGGTCATCCCCATGCACAGCTATAAGGACCCCCAGCATTCTTGTGCTTATTGCCCATGTATTCTGAAAGACAAATTTTTCTTTTTCATCTTCATCTATAAATTTAATGCTATATGCTTTGGCAAAATTCTGCCCATCATAATGAAAATCTGGCCCTTGGGCAATTTTACCATTAGGCAACCTGTATTCTATGCTTTTGGTAAAAACTGCTCCCGCAAACTTTTCATTTTCTGATTTCTTGCCTCTTAAACCCTTAAGAGCTAAATAATTTTCGCAGATATCCTGCCACATATCCATTATTGATTTATCTTCATCCAAAGCGCCTTTCTCATCTGCAAAGACGGTGTGGCCTTCAACCCAAAGAAATTCTCTTGACCTTAAAAAAGGAACAGGATTCTTGAATTCCCATCTCACAACATTATTCCACTGGCACATCTTTAAAGGCAAATCCCTGTGGCTTCTTATCCATTTGCTGTATGAATCATACATTATAGCTTCGCTTGTTGGCCTTACTGCTAATCTCTCTCCTAATTTAGTATTGCCTGCTTTCTCCACCCACGCAACCTCGGGGCTGAAGCCTTCCACATGCTCGGCTTCTTTTTCAAGAAGCTTTTCAGGAATAAATAAAGGAAAATATGCCTCTCCCACATCCATCTTATTCAATCTTTTTTTGGTTTCTTCTCTGATTTTATCCCAGATTGTATGGGCATACGGCTTGAACACAACACATCCTGAAACTAAAGTATAATCAGCCAGATCAGCTTTTTGAAAAGCCTGCGTGTACCACTCATTAAAGTTCTTTTCTTTTTTTACAGTAATGCCTTTTTCCTCGGTTTTCTTTTTTTCAGACATATAACAGAAAGTAGAATAAATAGTTTTTAAATTTAACGGAATTAAGAAGAAAATATATTTTCACATCTAAAAAAATAAAAATAAAAGAAAAAAGAAAAAAATAAATATTTTACTCTTAAGCTATTTTCCCTATAACTGTTCCTGTTGCTATGTGCTGCAGCCCTGTTTCTGAATCTGTGTACGTAACTCTTAAGTCATCCTTGAACTTCTCACCAGATGTAAGGGAAACTAAACAGGATATTGTCACTTTTTGATTGTTCTGGACAGCCAAATCAGTAACTCCTGTGGTTATGTTGCCTGCGCCTGAACCAAGAGAATATGCAGTTAATGTAGTCTCAGTGCCATTAACATTAGTTATATTAATAGTATGCCCCTGATTGTTTGCAAGAACAACAACTACGCCAGAAGAGTTTATGCTTGCTTTGCCTATACAGTCCAGTCCGGGAGGAAAAGTACATTTCTCTGGTAAAAACTGTGCAGGACTCAAAACACCGAAATAAGCTAATGCTCCGATTGCTGCCAAAACTACAAGAATAGCCCATCCATAAGTCATCAAGAATTCCATTGCTGCTTGTGCTTTTTTCATCTTTTAATCACCTCTTTTTGTTTTTTTATATTTTCAGATTTTTAAATTTTATTATTTTTTGCAGTTATAGATAAGAAATATACCTTTTAATATATAAATGTTTCTATTTTTATACATTTTAGTATACTAATATGGTATTTATTATTAAACTCTTCCTAAAACAGTTCCTTCAGTTACACTATTCAAACCACTATCTGTATTTATATAATAAAGCTTTATATCAGCCCTAAATTTTTCATTTTTTTCAGGCATATCTCCTTTTATATATACTGTAAATATACCTCCGTCCTGAACATATATGCTATTATTAACTTCACTGGTTATGTTTGCTCTGCCTGCTCCAAATCCATATTGATTTATATTGAAGTCATTGCTGCTCACTCCAATAATATTTAAACTGCTTCCCATATTATTATTGATTAAAACAAAAACAACCCCAGTCTCATTTACTGATGCCTTACCTATGCAGTCTATGCCCGGAGGGAATATGCAGTATTCTGCTGATGCAGGCTCCATAACTCCAAAATAAACTAATGAAGCAAATACAACCATTAAAACCAGAATAACCCACCCATAATTAACAAGGAATTCAAGTGCAGCCTGTCCTTTTTTTATTGGCTCTTTTGTATATCTCATTTTTATATCATTGTGTAATTATACTAAAGAGGATGTAAATATGCTTATTATATAATAACTCAAATAATATAACGCAAGCGTGCTTATTATAAATACAGGTATATATCTTATTCCTTCTTTAATGTTTCCTTTTTTTATGGTGCTTATTATAAAAGAAGAAAATAAGGATGTTATAAATAACATAATAAAAACAAAAATCCTGAAGTCATTTAATGCGATGGCATTTGCATTAAGGTCTATAAAAGAGGCTGAGCCTATCTGGGTGCTTATATCTATCCCGCCGACCATTGTCTGTATTACTATAAGCAGGTTTGTAGACAAACCCAGCAATGCAGGTGCACCAACTATGCATGCAAAAGCGATGAATATTACATAAGTGGTCACATCTGCAGACATCTCTTTTTTCAGTATCTTACCTTCTTTTATATTAATAGCAATCTTATTTAATAAATCAGCCATCTGACCGCCTGACTCAAGTCCTTCGAGCAGAAGATTTATGGACCGTTCCAGTGTTTTTGAGTTATATCTGTCTGAAAACTCCTTTAATGATTTTTTTAAGTCCTCCCCCGTCATTGTGTTCTTGGCAACTTCCTCAATCTCCTTTGCCAGTATCCCGAATTTAGGCCGTACAGCATACCATAGTGCCTTGTCTATTGTCATTCCTGCATTTATATTTGCAGCAGTTAATTGTAAAAAATCAGGAAGCACATCCTCTATTTCAATTGTTCTTTTATACATCCTGTAATCAAGAAACAAATATATGCCAAGCCAGGTTATGAGGTATAATATTCCCAGAAAAAGTGTCCATATAACAATAAACATAAGTAAAGCAAAAATATAATTCTCATCAATTATATTGAATGCAAGAAAAGCAAGAGAAACCAGGGATGTAATAATCAGGATTATTTTATTTATCTTAAGTCTTATTTCCTCACTCTCAATATCATAGCCCGCCCTTTTCAGGTAAAGGGGGAATAATTTCCTCTTTGGAGTCCTGGGAGCCTTTTTCCTGAAGTTTATTTTTCTTTTTTTTATATTTGCCTTCGGAATATCTTTTTTATTTTCTTTTTTTTCAGCTTGTTCTTCAGGTTTTTTATCTTCTTTCTTTTCTTTTTCAAGTTCCTCAGACTTTGGCTGAAGTTCATGAGAATATTGCTCTTGACTAACAGACTTCTTTAAAGTCTGTAATTTTTTCTTAAATTTGCTGTCTTTCCTGACTTCAGGAAATTCTTTTTTGGGGCCTTCTTTTTTTGTTTTTTTTATTTCAGGCATTTTATAACTCCACATTAGGCCTTGAATTCCTTATTATTGCAAGGAACATGAACTGCATAAAAGTCAGAAGGCCTGCTATTATCATAAGTATAGTCAAACTCAGGGTCATTCCTATAAATGTTGCAAGAACTATCAGCATGGTTATTCCAAGTGAAGGGACAATAATTGCCATCATCATATAAAACATTGCCAGAGGGTTAAGCTTTTTGGCATATTCCTTCACTTCTATTTTCTGTTCTCTCACTATCTGGTCAATAGAACTGTCCAGTGCTTTCTCAATATCTGCACCTGTTTTTATTGAATTAATGATCTGCCACAGCAGCCTTCTCAGGTTATCTGAAGGCACTATTTCTATAGTTTCGTTAAGGGCATCTTCCATAGTTGTGCCCAGATTGATCTTTTCAACTATGTTCTCAAAATACTTTCCCACATAATCATAATTCCTTGACAGGTTTTCAAATGTTTTGAACAAAGGAACCCCTGAGTTCAGCTCTATGATTAAAAAACGGCCTGCAAAAACAATCTCCTTTTCAATCTCAGATGAAATCTTCTTTGCCTTATAGTCAGCATAATGTATAAAATAAGAATATATGAAAAATATAAGAATAGGTAATGCAAATACAACCTGCCATTTTTTTAAGAACATAAACCCTATGAAAACAACGGCTAGGCTGAGATAAATAGAAATCATCACTGTTTTTTGCACATATTCCTCAGGTGTCTGGTTTATCCCTGCTTTTATCAGCTTTAATTTCAGGTCAGGTATTTTTTTTGAGATTTTTTTATATATTAACATTTTAAGTTATGAAACGTTTATTATACGGTATTTAAATACAATATGATAGCTTAACCTTTTTTAACCAATTTTATAAGGCTCTCTTTATTTGTATAATATTCTGCTATTATCCTGCCGACATCATTGACATTGACTATATTATGCTTTACCATATAAAGAAGTATGTTCTCCTTTTCCTTAAGGTCCTTGTTTATCTCATTCTCGCTCATTCCAGTATACATCTTCAGAGTGTTTACAATTTTTTTGGACTTATTCACTTTCTTCAGCATATCTTTTTTGGGTTCAAACTGGAACAAAGTATTTGGTTTTCCATCTTCAAGAATCTCTGAAATCTGGAATGTCCTTCTTTTTCCTGTTCTCCTATTCCTGAACTGGGTTATTATTAAAGAAATGGCAGGAATCATTTTCTCAGGAACCTCTATCGGAGGATGCGTAAACCTGTCCAGGGTTTCATCAGCATTGTTTGCATGGAAAGTAGCATAACAGCTGTGCCCCGTATGTATTGCCTCAAATAAAGTCTGGGCTTCCTCCTTTCTCCTTACCTCACCGACCAAAATCCTGTCAGGCCTCATTCTTAAGCTGTTGACCAATAAATCCTCCATAGTTACCTGCCCCCTGCCCTCTGTATTTACACTCCTGGTTACCATAGGAACCCAGTGCAGGAATTTTGGAAGCTGTAATTCCCTCGTATCCTCAATAGATATAATCCTTTGATTTGGCGGGAAAAAATTGGATAGTGAATTAAGGGCAGATGTTTTTCCTGATGCAGTACCTCCTGCTATTATTGCAGAAAGTTCAAACTGGAATGCCATCCAGATGAATGATGCTGCTTCTGATGAGATTGTCTTGTTTTTTATGAACTGTGTTATTGTCCACGGGTCACGTGAAAATTTTCTTATGGTTATGGTATTGCCGTGCGTGGATATCGGGCTTAATGTTGCATTTACCCTGTCTCCCTGGGATAAATGTGCATCGAGCAACGGAGCCAATACTGAAATCTGCCTTCCCACTTTTCTGCCGATTAATGATGAATAATGCTTAATCTGGTCCTCATCCCTGAGAAATATATTTGTCTTAAGCCAGCCGTGTTTTTTGTGGTACACCCATACTGGCTCAGAACTCTGGTTCACAACTATCTCCTCCAGATTCTGGTCATCCATCAGAAGATCAAGATTGCCGAGGCCGAGGCTTTTTGCTATAAGATAAGACTCAAGAAATTCCTTTGTCCTGTCATCAATATCCGGGAAATACTTATCAAGAAGAACAGATATTGTTTCCTTGAATTTTTCCTCTATTACATTGGTCTTTTTTATGTCTGTAAGCTCTTTTATTCCCAGATTTACTTCTTTAATGAGTTCCTGCCTGATTTTTTCAAGAATTAATTCTGTTGTTTTGCTTATGCTTGAGATAGCAACATTATACACAAATACAAACTCATCAGGTTTTTTATCAATAGTAATCTTTATAGGTATATTCTTTGACTTATACTCATATTCATCATAAACCCTGCTGGTTTTTTTCTCAGAAGCAGCAGGCTCTTTTGCCTTTTTCTTTTTTTTAGTCAAAAAACACACCTCTTATCCTGAATATATAATAAAAATTAAGGCGAGAATTATTTATAAACTTTTCGAATTATTTTCCTATAAGAGAACCAAGCTGGTTATATTCTTTTTTCAATCCTTCTTTCTGGTCTTTTATTTTTTTAAGCTTATTTTTCATATCTTTCATATGCTCTTCTATTGATATGGCAGAACTCAGAATATCAAATGAAGTCGCTTTTTTTTCAAGCTCCTTAAGCTCAGATTCCAATAAAAGCCTTTTTTCCTCAATTTCATTAAACATCTGGCTCATCCTTGATTTTTTCTCAAAGAATTCCCTGAAATTCTTTGTGGCCTCTTTTCCTTTTTCAGATACATCCTCCATATCAACCTGGGCCTTTTTTACTTTTTCAAGTATCCTGTCCTGTATTTTCATTATCTTTTCCTCAGTTGCCTGGTTTTTCTTAAGCAGTGGGTCTATCTCATTATGTTTTTTTGCCTCTATTTCATTTTTTATTATCTCAGCTTTTTTTATCAGACCGTTCAGGTTTTGCCTGGAAGAAGCAATCTCTTTTTCTTTTGTAATTATCTTATTGCCGGAAGAATCCGCAATCTTTATTATTGAATCAAGTTTTTTTCTTAGCTTATCTTCTGTCTCTTTTATTTCTTCAAGCTCTTTTTCATCTGTTGTTATTCTTTCCTCCTCTTCTTTTATTTGTTCCTCTATTTCATTATATTTTTGTATCTCTTCTTCTAGTTCCTCATGGGCGGATTTCATGCGGTCATGGAATTCCTGTTTTTGCCTGAGTATTTCATTATCAACCTTATTCTTCATTTTTTCATAATGCTCAAGTTGCTTAACCTCTTTTTCTACTCTCTCAAGCTCCTTGCCTATCTCTTTTTTAAGTTCCAGAAACTTTGTTTTTATATCCTCAAAACCAACAGTTTCGTGCTGCAGTGCTCTTAAAGTTGAGTCAACACTTCTCACAAAAGCCTCTTTTTTTGTCTTGTATTCATTTTCTTTTTTTGAAAGCTCTTTCTTGGAAAGCTTTTTTCTGCATAAGAACATCTTCGAGAAACTGTACTCCAGGCTTATTAATCCCTCTTCCTCAAGAAACTCTGCCCACTCTCTGATTATTTTCTTGTTTAGTCCTAATTGCGAGGCAGCTTCATCCAGAGAAATCTTTCCGTTCTTGCTGTTGGTAATCATAACTATTAACTTATCAGGTCCTGTTTCTATTGCCTCAACAGATGCCGCGAACATTATCATAAACCTCTTTTTTGCAGTTTTATCTTATTAAATTATTTTTCTTTATATATCTTTCTAATCTAAGCGTTAAATTTAAAAACATATTCTCAATCTTTAACTAATAGAGATTTATTAATAAACAGCCCCGTAGTGTAGTGGTCAATCATTCGGGATTTTGGTAATGGAAATCAAAAATTAAGAAAATTATGATTCCATTGAAAATGTCCTGAGACTCAGGTTCGAATCCTGGCGGGGCTAATTTTATAAATATTACCATTAATTTTAAAAACATAGACTTCTATAAATTATAGTTTGTGAAAGATGAAGATACTGGATGATATAGAAAAACCAAATGCAAAGACAAGAATCCAAAAAGACATAAAAGAAAACGGCTATATGGCTGAGCATAATTATTATTGTTATCTCTATAATAATGAAGGGGTTGAAAAAGATATATATTTTTCTTTTGATAATAAAAAAGGCATAATGGCCCGCCACCTGAAAAGAAACAATAAATACTATATATTCTCAGATGTTATAGCACCTGAAGGAAAACAGCTTGATATTTTATACTGGTTTCTTGATTATTGTTTATATAATAAAAATGCAAAGGAAGTTGAGATTGAATTCTCTGAAAAGCTCATAAAAAAACTAAAAAGAAAAATACAGACAGACATAAAATGGATGAAATTCAGCCTGTCAGAGATGGATTACGGATTGATATGGCCTGTATATGAAATGGCTAAATGGAAAGGAGAAAAGATGAAAGGAAAGGAATGGAAAAAGATAAGGTATTACTGGAATAATTTTTTCAGGAAATATGATATAAAAATAAAGCCTTCCAAAAAAATAAGAAATGAGGAATTATACAAAATAGTAAAGTTATGGAAAAGAAAAAGGAATGGAGAAGATGCTCCTGTCTATAATTTTTTCCTCAATGCAATCAAAAACAACTTCAGGGGCTTTGATATGTCAAGAACCATGATAATAAATAACGAGCCTTCCTCAATCACAGCAGGATTCAGAATACCAAATTCAAATAACTATTATTCTGCAATAGGCTTAACCAATTACAAATATGACAGATTAGGAGAAATAGCCAACATGGATGATTTAATAGAACTGAAAAAAACAGGATATGACTGCGTTGATTTTGGAGGAAGCGATGACTCATTATTCAGTTTCAAGAAAAAATTCAGGCCCACTGGTTATTACAATACATATGTCTATCAGATAAGAAAACCAAGGCCTTTAAACAAAATAAAGAACAAACTCAGGAAAAAATAATTTAAAAACATAAAACATTTATTTCAGAATTTCACAAAACTTATTTTATTTATATCTTTTTTTGCTTTTTTTAATTTATCATTGAAATCATTCAGAAAATCCTTCATTTTACAGGCAGTCATTTTTTTGCATTCACCGCACAAAAGATTTCCTGACCTGCATCTTTTGTATATATCAGCCAATTCATCATCATCTTCAACAAGATGCTGCTTCAATAACTCAAACACCATGCATTTCTCGGGCTGTCCGCCTTTCTTCTTCTGCTCTTCTATGGAAACCCTGCCTCCAGTAACAGCATTCATTATCTTTCTCTCAGTCTTCTCAGGGTCCTCCGGCAATTCTATATAAGAGCCCGGGTTGCTTTTTGACATCTTTAGTTTTCCGTCCAATGATGGAGTGTATTTATGCTCCAGAGAGCTTGGAAGTACAAAACCATATTTGCTTTTCAGCCTTCTTGTGACATCCCTTGTCAGCCTTATGTGCGGGTCCTGGTCAATCCCTACAGGGACTATGCCCGGCATAGGCTTTTTCAGCTGGGGATATAAAATATCAGCCACCTGCGTTACTGCTGCAAGAATCCTTGAAGGGTCAGCATCGCCATACACTGCCCTGAATTCATTTAAAGTAATCTTTGATGCAAACTCATAAGCCCCATATATAACATCCTTATTCTCAGACTGAAAATAGAAGACTGTTTTCCTTGGGTCTAAGCCCAAAGCAATATAAGCAGGAATGTGAAAGTTTAAGGCTCTTTTTTTTGCCTCTTTTAATCTCACTCCCCTTGTGGTTAAAGCCTCTAAATCTGCAACCAGTATATAAGTAATTGCTCCATGCTCCTGAAAATACCTGAGGTTTTCAACAGTCAGCTTATTGCCAAGGTGAATTTTATCTCCTGTAGGCATTATTCCTGACAGTGCATAAAAAGGCTTTTTGTTTTTTATTGAGGCTGCTATTATTTTCAAATCTCGTCCTGCAAAAACAACATTCCTTCTCATAATCCTGTTTGGATTCGGAAACATCTCTATCTTAAACTTCTCCAGACCGAATTCTTTCATTATCTTTTCATAGTTCCCTATCAGCTTAGAGCCCCACGGGTCTATTGTTTTTGCCATTTTATATAAAATAGAGATATTTATTATTTAAAACTTACTGATTTATTATTTAAAAATATTGTTTATAATATTATATGCATTTTCCCTGTTCTTCGGAAAAACTGCAAGGCTTATTTTTATATGAAAGCATTCCCCTGATTCTGTTAATTCATATATATATTCAAAAAGCTTATTTCTTGATAACCTTAAATAAAAGTTCAGGTCATTGTCTGTTCTTGAATCTTTTTGTTTTAATAATATTTTTTTGTCTTTTTCTGATAACTCTTTATTTAATTTTTCCAGAAAATCATTACAATGCCTGTCTTTTTCCAGCCTTATAGTATAAACAATAATGGGCAGTTCATTGAAGCCGAATGTTTTCTGCATTTTTATATCAGGAGTTTTTTCACTGCTTATATCAAAAGGCATAATCTGGGCAAATGCATCTTTAATCTTTTCAGGACCAATATCCTCATCATCTCTTGCAAAAACCCTTACTTCTATGTTGTGGGCTAGTTTCATCTTATTCTAACATATTAAGAAAGTTTATTAATGTTTTGTGTTGAACAGTTAATTTTTTAATAAACAAATCTTTACTCTTATATATGAAAACTATAAAAGAGGGGAATGCCAGTGTAAAAATCCCTGAATCTGATAAAATAAGCAGGAAGATGGGTGTATTCTATAATCCCAAAATGGAATCAAACAGAGACATTAGTGTATTATTGTTAAAGACTATGAAAAAAGAGAATATGAATATCGGTTTGCCTCTTGCAGGAACAGGCATAAGGGGAATAAGGTTTTTAACAGAATTGCCCAGAAAAAAAATAAAATCCATTAAATTCAATGACCATTCTGAAAAAGCTGTAAATTTAATTAAAAAAAATATAGAATTAAATGAAGATAAGCTGAAATGTGCTGATATAGAAGTTTCTTGCTTGGATTCAGATGAATTCTTACTGAAAAGCGGGGGTTTTGATTATATTGAGATAGACCCTTTCGGCAGCCCGAACAGGTTTATTGACATGGCTGTAAAAAGAACAGCAAACAAAGGGATAATTGCAGTAACTGCAACCGACACAGCACCATTATCAGGAACATATCCAAAAACCTGTCTTAGAAAATACTGGGCGATTCCTTTGAGAAATGAAATTCAGCATTTGATTGGTTTAAGAATCTTAATAAGGAAGATTCAGCTTATTGGAGCGCAATATAATAAATCTTTAACTCCCGTACTATCTTATTATAAAGACCATTATCTCAGGGTATTTTTTGAATGCAGAAAATCAAGGAAAGAATGTAATAAGCTACTGAAAAACCATGATTTTATTTTTTATTTCAATGAAAAAACCGGCCCTTTATGGTTGGGAAAATTAAATGATGAAAAAATATTAAAGAAAATGCTGAGAAACACTGAAAAAAATAATGATTTCCTAAAAACCTTATATGATGAAACCAGAATTAACAATATAATCTTTTATCCAATACATGAATTAGCTAAAGAACTGAAAATAAAAAATACACCTAAAAATGAAACTATAATAAAAGAACTGAAAAAGAAGAAATACAAAGCATCTTTAACTCATTTCACTCCCTGTGGAATAAAAACAGACATGGAAATAGATGAATTCCTTGATTTTTTTAAAGAACTAAGCAATAAATAACAATATTTAAAAATAGATTTATATTTATTTTTTAAAAAAGAGGTGTGAGTATGGTAAAAAATACTATTCTGGATGCAACTATTAATCCATTAGCTAAGGGTATATTAAAATTAAGTCTTAAATTACCAGACAATCAAAGAAATAAATTATGGGAAAAAACCCTTGATTGGATAGACAGAAAAATCTACCACTCAATCATAATAGAGAATTATAATCAGAAGCCCCTTGTAAACAGGTTCTATCAATATAAGATGGGCTCTAACCTTCTGGGAAGTGTAAAAAAAAGAATCAAAGAAGACAAATTCAGCAAAGAAGCCCTTGATGGTATGATAAATGTATTCCTCAGCTCTATATTTTTCAGAAGCAGAGGAGCAAAAGAATTTGAAAGAAAAAACAGATACAAGCCTCCGAAATTTATGACTATTTCTCCATTGGGGGGGTGTAATCTGCAATGTGTGGGATGTTATGCAAATGCAATATCAGGAAATCCAGAACTTGAGAAAGAAAATACAATTGATTATAATACATTAGACGAAATAGTAAGCAGGGGTGAGGAAGAACTGGGCATGGCTTTTTTTGTAATCAGCGGAGGAGAGCCGACTTATTATAAAAGCCAGGGCAAAGAAATATATGACCTTTTTAGAAATCATCCCAATTCATATTTCTTAATGTATACGAACGGGACTTTACTGGCTAAAGAAGAGAATGCAGACAAGCTGGCTTCTTTAGGAAATGCCACTCCTGCATTCAGTGTGGAAGGATTTAAAGAAGAAACTGAAGCAAGAAGAGGTAAAAATGTTTATAAAAGTATTATTAAAGGAATGGATAATATAAGGGAAAGAAAAATACCTTTTGGAATAAGTTTCACAGCAACAAGGCAAAATGTAAATATACTCTCAGACCCCGACAAAAGAAAAAGGTTCGTGGATTTTTATTTCAATGAAAAAGAAGCAGATTATCTATGGGCATTCCACTATATGCCTATAGGAAAAGATGTTGACTTTAACCTTACTTTAACACCAAAACAGAGAACACATTTAATCGATGATGTCCAACATCTGATATTTAAATATAATATATTTGCAGCTGATTTCTGGAATGCTGCAGTAACAAGCGACGGCTGCATTTCCGGAGGAAGAGGAATGGGGTATGATTTTGTAGATTATGACGGCACACCCTATCCATGTGTTTTCAATCCTTATTATGATAAAGAATATTCAGATATAAGAGAGATTTTTAAAAGAGGGGAAAGTCTGGTGGACATATTAAACTCACCTTTATATGTAGGAATAAGAAAATGGATTGATGAATACAGCTATAATCAGCCTCCTGAAAAATCAGGCAACTTATGGATGCCCTGCATGATCAGGGACCATTATAAAGAGCTTATGAAAATAATTGATAAAGTAAATGAAAATTATAAAGGAGAAGGTCCCAGGGTTACAGTAAGGCCTAAAAATGGCGCTTTATTAGAAGAAAGCTATTGCCCGAATATATGCAGAATAGCTGAAGAAACAGAAAAATTAACAGGCCCATTATGGAAAAAATACCAGAACACAGAATTAGTGGTTAAGCGTTTTTTAGAATACATGCCGGAAAGAATGAAAGAAGATTATGATAATGGATTAATTACCCAATAGCCCTTCTTACATCTGTAACTTCAACACTTTTTATTCCTTCTATTCTAGAAATCTTTTCCTCTAAAGCATCTGTGGTTCCTTTTTGTTCATCCATGACAAACATCACTATTAATGATTTCAGGCCGAAAGCCATTGGTTTCATTTCTGTTTTCATCTCCTCGTTTCCTGTAAACTCTTTTATATCAGTCTTTATTTCCTCTGTTAAAGAATCCAAATCAACATCCGGACTTTCAGGCATAATGCTGAAAGTAATTATTACATTTGCCATTTTATATCACTTTAATTAGGCCCTTCAAAACCGCATTTAGGACATACATATTTAGTACTGGTCTTTCTGCATTGAGAACATCTGATTATCTCATACTCTCCACAACCCGGACAGGGGAATCTTACAGAGCCATTGTCATTAGTTATTCTTTTCTTGCATGAAATACAAACTGGTTTTTCTTTTTCAGCCATTTTAAACCCAAAGAATTAGGAGGTATTTAAAAAGGTTATGGAATTTGGATGCCAAATTCCAAACTTAGAAAAACAAGGTGTTTTTCGTAAGTTACGGAAATTTGCGGAATAAATTTCCAAACTTAGGAATTCTTTGAATTCCGTAAGTTACGTTTGGATATTCTGGATATTTATTTTTTAGAAGGTCTATGCATCTTATCTATATTCCTGAAAGTTTTTACTAAATCAACAACGTATTTTCCCTCATCAAGCTTATAAATAAGGGGCTGTTCCCCGAACAGGCTGACTATATCTATTTCATATTTTCCGGGCTTCAGTATATTTATTGATTCTATATCAAGGACAACAGGCTTTTCCCTGTCTATTTTATCCCCTATGAGGTCGTATACATCCTCTTCAATCTGCTCTTTCTCTTTCTTGGTTAACTTGTAGACTTCCTCTTTCTTTTTTTCAAGATTCTCTTTTTTTATGTAGAAAAAAACCTTGCTGCCGCAGCTACATCCTTTTAACAATTCCTCTGAAGCATCTTCATAAATCTCCCCGCAACGAACGCACTGGTGTGGCATTTTTTAACTCCATGATGTTTTTAATTAATAGTTATTATTTTGTCAATAACTGTATATTATTAGGGTCTTTTTTTATCTCTTTTATTATGGAAGCAGGCCCTATAATAGTCAATCCTTTTCTTGAGCCAAGAAGAACATTTACCAGAAAATGCCTGATTTTTTTAATCCAGTCTTCATCCCTGTCTGTAAAAGCCCATTCATCTATCTCAACACCCCTGAATTTCTTATTTATTTCCTCCATTGTCTTTGCTATCAGTTCACTTTTCTCATCTGATTTTAATCTTCCCTCAAGCAGTATTATCTTCTCCTCCTTAACAATCTCAAGAAGTTTTCTTATTCTTTCCTTGCTTGATAATTTTGCTATTTCCTCATAAGGCACGAACTGTATGGTCAAACCTTTCTTTTTTATCATTTTATCTTGTAATCTTGAATAACTCCTTATAAAACTGGTCTATATTTTTCCCGAATTTAGCACTTATGCCAAGAACTTTATACTGTGGAAAAGCATCCTGAACCTTGTCTAAATCAGAACTTTTCAAATCCACTTTATTGCCTACAACCAAGACAGGAATCTTTCTTGCCTGGAGATTTCCGATAATAGTTATATTAACCTGGCTGTAAGGCTCTTTTGTGGAATCAAGAACAACGACAACAGCATCCATATTGTCAAGCCATTTTATGGAATCAATAACCCCTTTTGTTGCTTCTTTTGCCCTTTTTTTTGCTTCTTTTTCTTTCATTCCGACTTTTAAGAAGTCTTCGTAATCTATTTTTGTTGCTATTCCAGGAGTATCAACCAAGTTAAATGTAAGCTTTCTCCCCCGGTCATTTGTTATTGTAATCTGCTCTTTAATCTGGATCTCCCTTGTTTCATGTGAAATATTGGAAACTGTGCCCATTTCCTCGCCAAGCCAGTCTTCACATATCTTATTGGCTAATGTGGTTTTTCCACTATTCGGAGGACCATACAAACCAAGTTTTATCTGCTTTTTTTTCTTAAACAACCTGTTTAAAAACCTTTGCAAAAAGTTTGAAAATATGTTTACCATTGTTAAAAATTGTGGAGGTTTTTGTTTATAAAGGTTACGGAATTTTGCCCGCAAAATTTCGAACTTAAAAAATCTCTGATTTTTGTAAGTTACGGAATTCCAAAGGAATTCCTAACTTAGAAAATTATTCACATTTACAATTTATACAGGATTCAGAAAAATCACAATCTGAATCATCCTCACAGCCCTCATAGAAACCATTAAAATTAGGATTCTGTATTATACCATCACCACACAGACTACTATGGTTTACTATCTTAATTTTTTTAGTTGCATCTTTTATAATAAGGTTCTTTCCTCTCCCGATTGTACCATTTACACTCTGGTCAAGAAAATCAACATATTCCTCATTCTTATACCACAACACAATCTCAGAGTCATCAACAATTGTTATATTATAATCAACATTATCTATTGTCAGGGGCAGTGTAAAATATCTTTGATAGCCTATGCTGACTGAGTCTGCAAGCATTATTTCATTCTGGACAAAATCCAGTAACTCCCCGGCCCTTCTCTGTGCCTTCTCCCTTTCAATCTCATTTATCTTATTGCCTACAACAGTAAACATGCCTATGAAAATAAACAACATAAAACTTGCCAGAAGAACAAATTCAGTGGCTGCCTGTGCTTTTTTTGAAAACATTTTATATCAGCTGTATAACCAAATAGTCCCCCCTTGATTCTATCTTTACCTTAATCAATCCCGTATGAAAATCATCTGAGATATTATATAAAACAACTCCTGAGTCCGTAAAATTATAGGGTGTAGTTATATTTAAATCTGTAAAAAAGACTGTTTCTTCTACGCCCTGCTGAGTTTTATAAGCAACAACCATTTCCTCTTTCGGTATAAAGTATATATTATTTACTATATCAGGTATATTCGCCTCCAGCTGGACCCATGACCCTTCCCCTAAACTATACATTGCTTCTGCCCTGTCAAGTATCTTATTTCCTACAACATTAATCTGGCTTTCCATGACTTCAATGTTTGAAGTCTGGGAATAATTATAAAACAATATTGCAGCAGGAAATATTATCGCAAAAGCAACACCAACTATTGTAAGATACTCTACTGCTGCCTGGCTTTTCCTTCTAAGTTTAAGAAATTTCATACAAACCTCTTTTTTATTTTTATATTTATTAATCTATTGTTGAAAGTTTATAAAAATTTCTATTTAAAATGCTCCTGCCGGGAATCAAACCCGGACCTGGTCCTCCGCAGGGACCTATTCTATTCACTATACTACAGGAGCCTTTTTTGTTTTTATCTTTTCCATTTTAAGAAAAACACGCTCCGTTCGGGATTCGAACCCGAGTCTCCGGCTGTTTTCGATGAAAATATAATATTTCCACCACGAAAAGCCGGAATGATTGACCGGACTACACCAACGGAGCTTTTTATGAGAGGAAAAATAGTCTCTTTATATAACTTTCTATAGGGAATGGACCTGTGGATAAAAGAAAACCTCACGGTTTTCTGAACTTTTAGTTTATTTCACTAAGCTCAATGAAACTAAAATGATTTGAACCTTTTTATGAAATGGGCCCGTGGGGATTTGAACCCCAGACCTCCGGCTTTCCAAAGCCGTGAATGGAACATGGCCATATAAGACCGGCGCTCCACCAAACTAAGCTACGGGCCCTTTTTTATCCGACAAAGTCGGACTTTTGATAGTGGGCTTGGCCGGAATCGAACCGGCGATAGCCTCCACGTCAAGGAGGAATCATAGCCGCTAGATCACAAGCCCAGATGTTTTTAGACATTCAACTCTGTTGAAGTCCTTTTACTCTAAATATGATTGTTTTCTTTAAAAATCTAATTATTTATATGCTTTTTGGTTTGAATCTATTGAAAAACAAAAAGCTACGAATGGAACTATATTTGTGGAATGACTATGTTTTTTGTTTTGAATATAACAAAATATTTATAAATTGTTTCTTTCTCTTAAAAAATAATATAAGCGATAGTAGTCTAATGGTAGGACACTACCCTGCCACGGTGGTAATCCGGGTTCGAATCCCGGCTGTCGCATAAACCTTTTAAAATAAAAAATGCTGAAAAAATTACAATATAAAATAAAACCGAACCTCAAAAGAATAATTATGCCCAAGATAATTCTACTTATTTTTTTAGGAATACTTTTTTATATTGGAATATGGGTTAATTTTTATCTTCTTGACAAAAAAATTCCTGTTTATATAAACATAATGTTAGTGATATTAGTTATTCTTCTCTTAATTATGGATTTTATATTAAGCTACATAAAATACTCGACATATGAATACAGGTTTTACAATAATATCATTGAAATAGATTTAAACAGAAAAGACACCAGAACAGTTGAATATAAGAATATAAAAAATGTTAATTATGAAAAAAACCTCTGGGATAAAATCTTAAATACAGGAAGTTTAACAATAAACCTGAAAAACAACAAAAAACAAAAAATATCTTTTATAGACCATTCAAAGAATTATTATATGTATCTGAAAAAGATTATCGAACTCAACAAAACAGAAAGGATATAATATTGCCTTTTTCTTATATTATTTTCTTATATTATTTACGACTATTCCTCAACCAGTATCTCAATCATCCGACCGAATGCAGGCCTTGAAATCAAAACACCTGCTGAAATTCCTATAATTGTTGTAAGTGCAAAACCTTTTAACAAACCGGCCCCTGCAAACCACAAAGGCAGCATAGCAACAAGTGTTGTAAAATAAGCAGCCATTATTATAAAAAATGCTTTCTTCAGTTTTTCCTTCCAGTTGTTGTATATCTCTGTTTTCTCATTTAAAGTCTCATCAGTTATTATAATCAAGTCATCAACCCCCGTTCCAACTGCAATAATAATACCTGCTATTGCAACAAGGTCAAGATTCCATGAAATCATTGAAGCAACCCCTAAAATGATAATTACTTCTGAAACCATGGTCAATGCTATAGGAAGCGCTATTATTAATTTTCTGTATCTTAATGTAATCACTATGATGACAGAAACCAAAGCAAGAACACCTATGAACAAAACATTTTTCAGAAAATCTTCCCCAAGCAAGGGGCTTAATGTCTCTGTATTAATTATCTCTAATTTAACAGGAAGGCTTCCTGTAATTAAAATAGTCTGCAGCCTTTTCATATTATCAAGTGTATTCAAAGCAGCCTCTTCATAGGTTCCCCCCACACCTGAGCCGGATATGCTGATTTCTGTTTCAGCCTTGCCTTTTAATCCTGAAGATATCCTAAGTTCATCGACAAGTTCATCATCCAGAAACAATGAAAGGTTCTGTGACAAATAACCATCGAATATTTCAAGGTCTTTTGTGGCTTCAGCCTGCCTCTGTGCTGCTTCAGGAGTTAATGAGATTGAAAACCTGAATTCACACACATAGCCATTTGTTGTTTCAACACAACCCTGCGAGGTTATCCCTGAGCAGTCTGCACTTCTGCAAACATAAGTTATATCATTCCCTCCTTTGAACACAGTTTCATTTCCTATCTTAGCCTCAAATTTTCCCTGTTTTGCAAGCAGTTCTTTTAGTTCCTCATCCTGTGCGCCCGAAATCTCAACAAGGACAAAGCTATTGCCCTCTAAATCTTTAAGAGTTTTTACATTAACATCAGCCAGACCGTAAACATTCAGCCTTCTTTTTATATTCTCCACAACAATATCCAAATCATCAACCGACACTTTTTCCTCAGGCTTTAACAACACTCTTGTCCCACCTTCAAGGTCAAGCCCTTTTCTTATATTGCTTGTAGCTACCTCTTTTACATTCAGGCCGAGAGGTTTTTCATCCTCCCCCATTACAGTTATCCTGTAATTGCCCTTGTTGGTTGTTAGTATAAAAGACTGGTTCACATTAAATCTTGACACAACAGTATAATAATCATCAAGGTTATTAACAGGAATGTTGTTTATTTTCTCTATAATCTCCAATGACGTGGGACTTGCCCTTGACTCGGGATTTTTTATCCCTGCAAGGTCAGCTGCAGAATCACCAATCACTGATTTTATTGCAACACCATGAGCCAATGCAGGTATTCTTGGATGTATTGCTATCAGAGAAAGGAATAAAACTGCAATCAATAGCAGTATTCTCCCGTTTGTGAATATCTTTTTGATTTTGGATTTCATTTTTATATTATCATACTTTTTTTGACTTTTTTCTTTCCAGATACCATCTTACTATTCCTGCTGTACCAAACCATGTTGTAAACAAGTCAACAATAAGGGCAATGATAAGAACAATCATTATCTGTTTTATAACCTGAGCCTGTGAAAAGATAAAAGCTATGGTTACAGCAGTCAGTGTTGTCAGGCTCATAAGCAATCCCGTACCCATTGAACTAAGTGTTCTTGAAAACACTGTTCCGTATTTTCTTTTCAAAAGCCTCATACACAACAAAACATCAGTATCCACGCTGTAGCCTATAACCATAAGAAAAGCAGCCACGCTTGCTGTAGTAATATTAATATCAAGAAGTATTAAAACCGCCAGGGTAACAACCATATCTGTAAATGCCGCAAGTATTACAGCAGAACTGGGAGCAAAGGTCCTGAAATACAGGAAAACAACTATGCTCATAAAAACAAACGCAATGGCAATGGCAATCAGGGTCTGTCTGAAAAAAGAAGCACCAAGGCTTGGCCCGATAGTCTGTATGGAATAATCATCACCCATATCAGGGATATTTTCCTTTAGAAAATCCAAAAGCTCATTTTCATTTAATAAGGTAGTCTCAACAACAATAGACTCCTGCTGGTTTGTTTTTGTCACAGTTATAACTCTTATTTCAGAGTCAGGAAACCGTTCATTCAATTTATTTTCAAGCAGAGCTGTATCCAGATTATGAGAAGTCTGTATGGTTACACTTGTCCCTCCTTTAAGGCTTATGCCCTTATCTATGACTTCACCTGTTTTTATCACATTCAGGGAAATAACGACAAAAGCCAGAAACAATAATGCGAATGGAATAACAAGTAATTTTTTGTATTGCTTCTCATAAATATGTTTTAATTTATTCATTAAAATACCCCGTTTTGATAATAAAAAGTTTTAATCTCCTTATTTATAAAACTTTCTCATTTTATGGTTTGATTAATTTATATTATTTAATTTTTAACAAAAAACATTAATCAGAATTTTAGTGAAAATCAAAAACTTTTTAAATTTTTATTAATAT
>JAFGLI010000015.1 GCA_016928115.1 Candidatus Woesearchaeota archaeon
CCGCCTGGGAAGTATGGTCGCAAGGCTGAAACTTAAAGGAATTGGCGGGGGAGCACTACAAGGGGTGCGGCGTGCGGTTTAATCTAACTCCACGCAGAAAATCTCACTAGAGGCGACGGCAGTATGAAGGTCCTTCTGAAGGGAGTACCTGACAAGCCGAGAGGTAGTGCATGGCCGCCGTCAGCTCGTGCCGTAAGGTGTCCTCTTAAGTGAGGTAACGAGCGAGACCTGTACCTACAATTGCTAACAGCTCTTTTGGGGGACTGAGCACATTGTAGGGACTGCTTCCGAAAGGGAGAGGAAGGTGCAGGCTACGGTAGGTCTGTATGCTCCTAATCCTCTAGGCTACACGCGCGCAACAATGGTAAGGACAATGGGATGCAACCCCGAGAGGGGAAGCTAATCCTCGAAACCTTATCTTAGTTCAGATTGAGCTTTGCAACTCAGGCTCATGACGCCGGAATCCCTAGTAACTGGAGTTCACTATACTCCAATGAATATGTCCCTGCTCCTTGCACACACCGCCCGTCAAACCACCCGAGCCGGGTTTAGATGAAACTTAGTTTTTTGATTAAGTTGAATCTAAGCTTAGTGAGGTGGGTTAAGTCGTCACAAGGTAGCCGTAGGGGAACCTGCGGCTGGATCACCTCCTTTTTTATATAACTAAAGGTGTTTATTCAGGCGGAGAAACGCTTTTCATTCTTATTTTATATTCATATAAATCATAGAATGGGCCTGTAGCTCAGTCTGGTAGAGCGCCACCCTTGCAAGGTGGATGCCTTGGGTTCAAAAGGTTTTTATATTTATGTAAGAATCTGAATTTCCCAACAGGTCCATTTTTTATTTTCAAAATATTATTCCATATTATGCTGAAAATATAATATGGCTGGTTGAGACATGGTTATAGTTGTATATTTATATAATTGAATCATACATCATGTTAATGAATCCGTGCAAAAACAACTTTCTGGCTATATAATTCCTATTACCTAAGCTATTAGGTGGACAGCTTAGCTCAGTTTGGTGATGAAGGACGTGACAAGCTGCGATAAGCCACAGCGAGCTGCATGTAAGCTTTGAACTGTGGATTTCCGAATGTAACTTTACCTTGGCTCCGAAAGGAGGGCAATACTTGGGGAATTGAAACATCTTAGTACCCAAAGGAAGAGAAACCAATTGGGATGTCCTGAGTAACGGCGAGTGAAACGGATACAAGACAAACCGAATCTTTTCCCGAAAGGGAATAGAAATGTGGTGTTATAAGACAGCTTTTATTTCCTGTTGTTTTTGACCGAATTTCTTTGGAAAAAGAAGCTATAGAGGGTGACAGCCCCGTAGGTTTTGAACAATGGAATCTAGCTTGTTCTTGAGTATCGCCTCTTTAAGATGAGGTGAGAATTTAGGAGACACTAACTTCTAATCTTAAACACAAACTGAGTCTGATAGTGTACTAGTACCGTGAGGGAAAGCTGAAAAGAACTCTTGGTAGAGAGTGAAAAGATCTTGAAACCTGATAGCTACAGCTTGGTACTCCTCTTAGGAGGTGTGCCGTACGTTTTGAATAACGTGCCAGGGAGTGGATTTAAGTGGCAAGGATAATCGTAAGAGTATCCCAAGGGAAACCAAAATCCCGCAGTCTTTGATGAGGGGAGAGGTATGAAAGTGCCTTTTAGTCACTTGGATCCGACCCGAAACCGGTCGATCTAACCCAGGGTAAGGTGAAGCGGTGGTAATACATCGTGGAGGCCTGAAGAGGTTCTACGGGCAAGTGTTCTTCTAACCTTGGGCTAGGGGTGAAAAGCCAATCGAGACCGGTGATAGCTGGTTCCTGCCGAAGTTGACTGAAGGCAAGCTTCTGGTGAGGCAGTTAAGATGGTAAAGATACGGATTGGGGATTTAGGGTTCTAACGGGCTCGGTTCCCTGTCCAACTCAGAATGTCTTAACGCCATAGACCCGGGAAGACGGGGATTCGTCGTAAAGGTGAGTTCCGAGAGGGTAACAACCCAGACTGCAGTTAAGGTCCCAAAATACTGTTTAAGTGTTAAAGGGTGAAGATTGTCTGCTTCCACAGACAGCAAGGAGGTTGGCTTAGAAGCAGCCATCCTTTAAAAAGTGCGTAACAGCTTACTTGTCAAGGAAACAGGCGTCTAAAATGGACGGGGCTAAATCAGTTACCGATACTGCAGCCCACCGAAAGGTGTGGAGTAGGCAGGTATACTATGGGAGAAGAAATTTTTCCGAGAGGATTAATGGATCCTGTAGTAAAGAGAATCCTGGTGGTAGTAGGATCATAGTACTGTGAGAATCAGTACCGCCGTAGGGGCAAGGGTTCCTTGACAATGCAAATCAGTCAAGGGTAAGTTGATCCTAATTCTATTCATAAATTGAAAAAGAAGAAAGGGAAACAGGTTAATATTCCTGTACTTGATAAATATGTGTGGCGACACAAGTTTTTTTCCTGACTCTTAGGGCTAGGCCTGCACTGTAATGGTGTTAATGAAGATAAATCAGGGGAGTACTGTAATGGTGAGAACCTGATTAAACTTTAGAATAGTATGCTTTTAAGCATATCAGGCTGATGCCTAGAGACCTTGAAAAAGGAAGAAAAATAGATTTTATCAATTCATACCCAGAACCAGCACAGGTGCCCCTGGGTGAGAAGCCTAAGGTGTGAAGAGGAAATCCAGTTAAGGGAACTCGGCAAATTGGCCCCGTACCTTTGGTATAAGGGGTCCCTGGTATTGTTTTCGCATGAAAGCAATTTCAGGGCGCAGTGACTAAGGGGGTCCGACTGTTTAACAAAAACTTAACTTCCTGCTAGTTCGTAAGGATGTGTATAGGAGGTGACGTCTGCTCAGTGCCTGTCTCTAAAAGTCCTTTCCAAGGGACCTAAGGTCAGGTAAACAGCGGGAGTAACTATAACTCTCTTAAGGTAGCTAAATACCTTGTCGTTTAATTAACGACGTGCATGAATGGCGTAACGAGATCCCCACTGTCCCTAACTGGAACTCTCCGAATACTCTTTACTGGTGCAAAGGCCAGTGACTTCCAATGGGAAGCGAAGACCCCGTGAAACTTTACTGTAGTTTCTTGCTGCAACGTGGGTTTTGATATCTAGTGTAGGTGGGAGCTGTTTAGGTTTGCTCGTCAGGGCAAACTCAGGCGCCGATGTGACACCACCTATCAGAGTTTACGTTGCTAACCTATTTATAGGGACACCAGGAGATGGACAGTTTGGCTGGGGCGGCACGCTGTTGAAAATATATCAATAGCGCCCAAAGGTTGGCTCAACCGGGTCAGAAATCCGGTGTGGAGTGCAAGAGCAAAAGCCAGCCTGACTGGGACCCAATCATGACAGGTCTCAGCAAAGAAATTTTGGTCTAGCGAACTGCTATATCCTCCTTAGTGGGGGTTAGCACTGACCGAAAAGTTACTCCGGGGATAACAGAGTTGTCGCGTCCGAGAGTTCATATCGACGACGCGGCTTGCTACATCGATGTCGGCTCTTCCTAACCTGGCCGTGCAGAAGCGGCCAAGGGTGGGGGTGTTCACCCATTAAAAGGAATCGTGAGCTGGGTTCACAACGCTGTGAGGCAGTTGGTTTGATATCTATTGGAAGTGCATTAAGGTCTGAAGGGAAGGACCACTTAGTACGAAAGGAACAGTGGACCCGGGCCTCTGGTTTATCTGTTGTCCAACAGGGCAAGCAGAGCAGCTACGCCCGAAAGAATAACACCTGAAAGCATCTAAGGTGGAAGTCTTCCTTGAAAAGAGACCTGAGAACGCCTATAGAAGATAGGTTTGATAGGACTGGGGTGTAAGTACCGAGGTAACGAGGTATTCAGCCCGCAGTTACTAAAGTTCGCTTTTAGGATATTTAGCACGAAAGTTGTTTTTGCATGGATTTCATTATTTATTATTTCTATTATGTACAAAAATTATTTAAACTATATCTGAATCATTAACAAAATGGATGCGATAACCTCTTATAGATCTCCAAAGGCCGAGGTAAGAGATATAAGTGAAATTGCAGGAAAAGGTATTTTTGCTAAAGAGGAAATAAAAAAGGATGAAATAATTGCTATAAAAAACGGTTATTTCCTGACTAAGAGAGAGTTTAACAAATTAGATTCTGAATGTAAGCAATATTGTCTGCAAATTGAAGATAATTTTTATCTTGGGCCTAAATCTAAAGATGAAATAAATGAAAATGGCATTTTTATTAATCATTCTTGTGAACCAAATGTTGGTTTTAGAGGACAAATTACATATGTAGCAATGAGAGATATTGAGCCAGATGAAGAATTAACTCATGATTATGCAATGTGTTTTACTGATTTAGAGCATTTTTCTGATTTAGAATGTAAGTGTGGAAGCAAAGATTGCAGACATAAACTTAAGAATGATGATTGGCAGTCTGAAGAATTGCAAGAAAAGTATGGAAATTATTTCTCTGAGTTTATTCTAAGAAAGATTAATTGATTTTTTGTGAATTGAGAACAAAATTAAATAAACTAGAAAACTTAAGGATTTAATAACAGAGCTGCTTCATGCCCCATTTCTAGACTTCGAAATTTATCTTTTGTTTTAGGATTAGGAGATTGTTGTAATTCTCCTCTTTTATACATTATTAAAGCATCTTCAAGAGAAACTTTAACTGGAAAAGGTTGAAGATTCAAATCTTCTCTTTCTTGGGATAAATAAAGTTTAACTCTTAAATCTTTTTTAAAGCAAGCCATACTATGATATAATCCGCCTGTTTCTTCATCAACAATTAAAAGAGGATTTCTAACTCTTTTCTGACAAGCACGGTTATCATTATTTATTTTTTCTATTATATTTTATAAGTATTATGTTATTTAGACACTTACTAGTAGTAACAAAACCGAAAGATTTATAAATATATTATACTATCCAATAATAAATAATTATTTGAGGTAAAAAAATGGAAGGAGAATTTACAGGTCCTAAATTTGAAGATATAACAGATAGTGTGAAAAGAATACTTTATGGTGATGGTTTAGAAGATCCGTCTTATAAAGAAATTAAGAAAGTTAAAATAGACCAGTTAATAGAAAAAACAAATTTCTATACACTAAAAGATGGCACTAAATTTCATGGCCAACTTAAAAGTGTAAGAACTGCTGTTGATTTTCCAAAAGTTTTATTATCTATAGTAAATGCAGCAAATAAACATAATTCTTTAGAAGGCGTTTTAGTAGGAACTCCTGAAAAATTAAGTGTTGCTTTATATGATATATCTAAGATTACAGATAATGTTTATGATATATAAGATTTTAAAACCAAAACAATTAAATACTGGTTTCTTCAGATTGTATTTGATTGTCTATAATTTGTTATAAAACCGAAATCATTATATATCTAAAGGTTCAAGTATATACAAGTATACAAAAATGAATATTGATTTAGACTTGGTTGTAGGGATTCCGTCATATAATGAAGAGAAAACAATTAGTTTTGTAACCAGGCAGGTTGATAAGGGAATTTCTAAGTATTTTTCTCCTGAGAAATCATTGATAATAGATGCAGATGGCGGCTCAACAGACAATACTAAAAAAGTTTTTATGAATACAAAAACCAAGACTAAAAAACTATTCTTACAGCCTTCTGATAATATTACAGGAAAAGGATGTGTTTTAAAATTAATATTTAATGAGATTAAAAAAAACAATGCTTCAATAGGAATAACTGTTGATGCTGACTTGCATTCAATAACCCCAGAATGGATAAAACATATGGCTTTGCCCATAAAAAAAGGATATGATTTTTCTACACCTTTATACAGCAGGCATAAATATGACGGCACAATAACTAATAATATATGCTATCCTGCAGTTGTTGGATTGTTTGGCAAAAACATAAGGCAGCCTATTGGAGGGGATTTCTCTTTTTCAAATAAAATAGTGAATTACTGGCTTGAACAGAAATGGTATCCAAGCACTTATAAGTTCGGCATAGATATTTTTATGACTCTGAATGCTGTTCTGGGCCATTTTAAGGTTTCAGAGACTAATTTATTAGCTAAGAAACACAAGCCCAGTGCACCCAATTTATGTCCTATGTTCCTTCAGGTTGTGGGGACTTTGTTTAATGTTATTCTTGACAATAATGAAAAATGGCTGAATGGTGATTTCAGGGATGATATGATAACATCAGTGCCTGTTTTCGGCTTTAAGGGCTGTGAAGAGCCTCAGGAGCTTGATGTTAATCCCGACAAAGTAAAATACAATAGTTATAAAGATTATATCAGTTATAAAGATATTGTTGAGAAAGTTCTGGATGAAAAAGTATTCTCAATAATTGACAATATGTATAACAATAATGATATTTTTATTACAGATGAGCTATGGGTGAGAATATTTTATGATTTTTTAATAAGTTATTATAAAACAGGCAGAAAAGATGATATTATAAATGCTTTCAGGAGCATGTATTTCGCAAGGGTTTATTCTTTTATCGAGGAAACTCTGAACCTTTCACAAAAA
Source organism: Candidatus Woesearchaeota archaeon (assembly GCA_016928115.1). Taxonomy (GTDB): domain Archaea; phylum Nanobdellota; class Nanobdellia; order Woesearchaeales; family UBA9642; genus JAFGLI01. Next base: position 6,508 of record JAFGLI010000015.1, read on the forward strand.
GAGGCAGAGCAGAAGATAAGGGATCAGGCAGTTTTGTTCTTTAAAAATAAAAATTATATAAGAAAACAATTAATGCTCAAAACCAAAATAAAAATATAATATCACAATATTTATATAATTGCCGTAACTCTTTCTGTTTATGGTTTTTAACATATTTAAGATAATATTTGTCTCATTATTGCCTATAGCTGAACTAAGGGGAGGAATTCCTTTGGGATTGAGTATGGGAATGAATGTTTTTCTTGTTTATTTTATAGCTGTTTTATCAAATTTACTGGTTTTTCCCATAGTTTATATTTTTCTGAATTCAATACATAATATATTTATGAAGTTTGATTTTTACAGGAAAACCTTTGAAAGGTTTCTGAAAAGAGTAAGAAGAAGAGTTCATAAGAAGATTGAAAAATATGGTTATCTAGGATTAACTTTGTTTGTTGCAATACCTTTGCCCATAACAGGTGCATACACAGGAACACTGGCAGCATGGTTTTTTAAGATGAACTGGAAAAAGTCATTTCTTGCTGTAGCATTAGGTGTTTTTACAGCAGGGATTATTGTAAGTCTGGTTTGTTTATTCGGAATCAGGGTTTTCAATATATTTATAAAAATATAAAATAATATAATAAAAATGAAAAAAAGGGAAATTTCAGACTATACTTTTGAGTTAAGAAGGAAGATTTTACATATTTTTGTAGGCATAATAATAATTTCAGGGGTTTATTTTAATTTAATTAAGGTTATTCATTTATTTATTGTTCTTATTTTAGGAATAGCGCTTTCAGTAATAAGCAAGTTCTATGACATACCATTATTAAAGCAATGCCTTGATTATTATTCAAAGCCAAAAGAAAGAAAAAAGTTTCCGGGCAAAGGAGTTATTTTCTTTTTTGTAGGTGTTATACTGGTTTTGAAATTGTTTACAAAAGATATTGCCCTTGCTTCCATAGCAATCCTGGTTTTCGGCGATTCCATAAGCAACATAATCGGAAGAAAGATAGGGAATTTCAGGCATCCTTTATCCTCTAAAAAAATAAAAGAGGAGAACAGGAAATTAATTGAGGGAAGTATGATGGGAACAATTATAGGCTTTATAGCAGCAGCGTTTTTTGTTTCACTTACAGAGGCTTTCATTGCCTCATTAATAGCAATGATTGCAGAAGTTGTAGAATTTAAGATGAATGATGATGAGATAGATGATAATCTTATTATTCCTTTGGTTGCAGGAACTGTTATTCATCTGATTAGGTTGTATTTCTAAAACAAAACCTTTAAATAACTCCACAATATTGTAAAATGTTTAAGATGGAATCTAAACTAAAAGAACAGCTGCACAAGGCATTGAAAGAAAAGGATTTTGAGGATATTTTAGGGCAGAATGATGTAAAAAAACAGCTGAAATCAGCCCTGCTTATGGACAGGCATGTTATTTTAGTTGGGGCTCCGGGAATAGGAAAGACAACTTTGGCAAAGAATGTTGCAAAAATACTGCCCGAAATTGATGTTTATGACTGCGGATATAATTGCTTAATAGATAATCCCCGGTGTCCTGAATGTAATGCTTCTTTAAAGAAAAACAAAAAAATCAATACTAAAAAACTAAAAGGAAAAGAAAGGTTTATAAGAGTACAGGGAAGCCCTGACTTGACTGTCGAGGATTTAATAGGCGATATTGACCCTATAAAAGCAATGAAATTCGGCCCTTTAAGCATTGAGGCTTTTACCCTGGGAAAGATTTTCAAGGCCAATAACGGAATATTGTTTTTTGATGAAATAAATAGGTGCAATGAAAAAATACAAAATGCTTTATTACAGGTTTTGGAAGAGAAAAAGGTTACAATTGGCTCTTACACAATAGATTTTGATGTTGATTTTATTTTTATTGGAACAATGAATCCTGATGATAAAAGCACAGAGCCTTTAAGTGATGTTTTTCTTGACAGGTTTGATTTAATATACACAAAATACCCTGAAACCCTTGATATAGAATTAAAAATAGTAAACAAAAAAGGAAAACATATTATAGAGTTTCCTGAAAACCTATTAAAAAAAGTAATCAAGTTCATAAGGGAATTAAGAGAGGATGAGAATATTGACAAAAAGCCTTCAGTAAGAGCATCTTTAGGAATTTATGAAAGAGCCCAGGCAATAGCTGTCTTAAATAAGCATAAAAAAGTTACAATGAACGATATTCTTGATATAACCATTTCTGTTTTAAGCCACAGGTTAACTTTAAAGCCTTCAATAAAATACATGGAAAGTTCAGAAGATTATATCAAAAAGAAGTTCTCTAATTTTCTCGAGAAGGAAAAAAGTGATTTACCCTGATTTTTCTTCAGAAACCAATAATTCTAAAATAATTAATGAAGAAAAGATAAAAGAACATGATGGTTTTCTTGAGAATACAAAAGAAGAAAAGCTCATGCATTCTGTAATTGAAAATGATAAAAATACAATAGAAAACGGAAAGATTGTAAATGAGATGGTGGATTATGGTATAAGAAACATAAATTCCAGCTTATTATATGAGAATTTAGTTGAAAACTACAGAAATGCTGAGAAACTTTATGGGGAAACACTAATAAGGGAGATTACGGGATATTCCTCCGATTATCTGAAAAAGAACATAGTTATTCCTGAATTCAGGAGAGAGCTGAAAAATAAAATTAATAATAAATTGAATAAATTAAAGGAGGATGAGATAATAGATAAAAAAGGAGATATGACTGAATATGGCCTGAAAAATGCCTCTATTGTTTTATGTATTGAGGAACTGGATGATTTATTCTCTAAAGGATACGGTAAAAAGGATTACAAAAAAGAATCCCATTACGGAGAAAAGAAGGATTATGACAATTTTAAAATAAACTCCAGATATAAAGATATAGCAATAAAGAGGTCTGTGAGGCTTGCTCTAAGGCGTAACCATAATAATATTAACAAAAAAGACCTGAGGGTTTTCAAAAGGGATTCAAAAACAAAAATATCAATTATTTACGGGTTAGATGCTTCAGGAAGCATGAAAGGCTTAAAGTTAAGAAAAGCAAAGAAAGCAGGAATAGCCTTGGCTTATAAAGCAATTGATGAAAGAAATGATGTCGGATTGATGGTTTTCGGCTCTGAAGTTAAGAAGATAATAAACCCCACACAGGATTTTAAGCAGATTTTAAATGCTTTAACTGAAGTAAGGGCAGGCATGCAGACAGATATAGGCAAAACAATAAGGAAAAGCATAGACTTATTCCCAAAATACGGGACAAACCATTTAATCCTGATAACAGATGCTCTGCCCACTAAAGGGGATAAGCCCAAAGAGGACACGATTGAGTCTGCTGCACTTGCAAAAGAGAATAGCATTACTATCTCTTTAATAGGCATAAATTTAGAAGAGGAAGGTTTGGAGTTGAGCAAAAAAATAGTTGAAATCGGCAATGGCAATTTATATCTTGTAAAGAATCTTGATGAGATTGACAAGCTTATTCTTGAGGATTATTATAGTCTAAAATAATTACTTTTTAATCGGCTTTGGTTAAAAAGCCCTACTGCGCTTACCATAACCCCACACTTCGTATGGGAACGTGTTAAGCTCCGTCTGGCCATGCCATGATTGTCAAAAACAATCAATGACATTCACGGCACAGACGCACTTTTTCAACAAAGCCTTTTTAATCATAATATTTTTAAATAAACCTCTTTTCTCTTTTTATTATGGCTAAGAAGAAGGCAAAAACCAAAACTGAAAAGAAAAAAAGCAAACCTAAGCAAGTTTCAAAAGAGACCGGGCAGCCCGAAATAAATATTGGATTGGTGGGGCATGTTGACCATGGAAAAACAACACTGACTGAAAAACTTACAGGCAAATGGACAGATACTCACAGTGAGGAGTTGAAGAGAGGAATTACTATAAAACTCGGATATGCTGATTCTGTTTTCAGGAAATGTAAAAAATGTGATTATTATACAATAAAAGAAAAATGCCCTAAATGCAAAGGCAAGACTGAAGTTGTGAGGAATGTTTCATTTATTGATGCTCCGGGTCATGAGAGTTTGATGGCTATAATGCTTTCAGCAGCACAATTATTGGATGGAGCTTTGCTGATAATTGCTGCAAATGAGCAGTGCCCCCAACCCCAGACTAAAGAGCACCTGATGGCTCTACAGATTGCAGGGATAAAGAATGTTATTATTATACAGAACAAGATTGACCTTGTAACTAATAAAGAGGCTTTGAACAATTACAAGCAGATAAAGGATTTTCTGAAAAATACAGATTATAAGGATGCTCCTGTAATTCCTATAAGCGCCCAGCATGATGTCAATGTTAATCTGGTAATAAAATATCTTGTTGAGCAAATAGCTGTCATGGATAAAAATGCAGATAAGGACCCGCAGATGTTTGTTGCAAGAAGCTTTGATATAAATAAGCCTGGTTCAGGAATATCTGATTTAAAAGGCGGTGTCCTGGGAGGTGTCCTGGTTCAGGGCAAATTAAAAACAGGTGATGAGATAGAGATAAGGCCGGGCATAATAACTGAGGAAAAAAATAAGATGGTTGCCAAGCCTTTGAAAACTGAAATAGTTTCAATAATATCAGGGGGAAAATCACTAAATAGTGTAAAGCCGGGCGGCTCTCTGGGGATATTGACCAAGCTTGACCCGTTCATAGTGGGGAATGATAAATTAATAGGGAACATCATTGGTTTGCCTGATAAATTACCTCCTGTACATTACAGCCTGAACTTAAAAACCAACCTGCTTGAAAAGGTTATAGGAGCCAAGGAGGATATAAATGTTGAGCCCCTTAAGATGAACGAAATATTAATGCTGAATGTAAATACTGCTACAACAATAGCATATATAACCAGGTTGGGCAAAAATGAGATTGAATGTGTTCTTAAAAAGCCGATATGCGCTGAAATAAATTCCAAGGTTATAATATCAAGAAGAATAGGTACGAGGTTCAGGCTTATAGGCTACGGCATTATAGAACAGGACAAATAATTATTCTTCTTCTCTTCTTTTTTCAGCATCTTCTTCTATTCTTTCCACAAACTCCTTCTCTTTTTTGTATTTTTTCTTTTCCTCCTGCTCAATAAGCTTTTCCAGCTTCTCAAAGCATTCCTCGCAAATTAGAATATTGCTTCTGAGGAAGCTTGTGTGCAGATGGTGGAATTTATAGCATGCTCTTGTATTGTCGCAAAGCTGGCAGGTCTTGTCTTCTGCAAGAATATCACTGTCTTTTTCAAGTTCCAGTTTTACATAACAATCCTTACATAATGAGAAAGGAATATTGAATTCCTCAAATACATAGCATTCTTTCTTCTGGTTGCATAAGTCGCATTTATATTCTTTTTTGGTCTGCATATTTCAAAATATTGTTTTGTTTTATATAAGTTTTTTGTTTTTTAAATTATAAAGACAAAAGAAATCAATATAATAACAAGAATTACTGCAATTATTATGCTTAAAATCCATGCCAGAAATGCCCTCAGCCATCCCAGCCGGAACATCTCTTTGTAAATCCACAGCATTATTATGAATGCTATTAACCCCGCGAAAATATTTATAAAGAACTGTATGAAAGCCACAACTATGGCGACTATGAAATGAACTCCTATAACCTTTAATATAGAAGTTCTTCCTCCTAAAAATTTTACTGCTAAATATAATGGTAAAGAAGCTATAATAAAAGCTATAACAAATACAATTATTGTTTTTATCAAACTTAATGTAAATAATTGGAACATTTTATATAAGTAAATCAAATAGGTTTTTATGTTTTTCTGTTTTGAACCAGTTTTTTTTGCTCTACTTCCCTGCTTTTATAAAGAGCTAATGCTTCATCAATAGAATTAACATTAACTTTTTTTAAAGAATTTTCAATGTGCAGTTTAGAATGAATTTCATGTTCATTTACAATTCTTCCAACACCCTGATCAATTTCATTTTCATATATCCAGTTTGAAAAACCTTTTGTGGGGTGGTTATCTTTATATACTGTAATATCATATTTTCCTTCTTTTGTATTATAATTATTTACAACTGCTACAGGTCTCATCCCATAACCAAAATCTCTGTGTTTAAGAATAAGAATATCTTCTTTATTGAATTTGTGATATGGATTGTTTTCATATTTATCTTCTAGTCTAAATATATACAACAAAATTTCCGGAAGTTTACTTATAATTTTTCCTAGGATATGTTCTATCATAATAATATTAATAAAAATTATTTTTATAAATATTTTGTTTTTATATTAATAAATTATTATATATAACTAACAATAACAATTTTTATATATTAATTGTTTTTTTGAATAATATGATATTGATTGTAGATAATCATAGTAAAAATGTACCTTATATTAAAAATATTCTGGATAAGTTAAATGTAAAATATATTGTAAAAGATCAGAAATCTCTTTTTAAAAATTTTGAAGAAAAAAATATTAAAGGCGTAATTCTTTCAGGAGGAGGGCCTTTGCTTGATAAAAAGATTCACTTTAAAAAAATAAGGGCTGATATATCTTGTCTTATTAATTACACTGTTCCAATATTAGGTATTTGTGAAGGGCATGAAATAATAGGCCACGCCTGTGGGGGAGAGCTTGTAAAGCTGAAGAAAAAAGCAAGATATACTAATCTAAAACTGAATATTCTTAATAAAACTAAGATTTTCAAAGGCTTGCCTGATACAATAGAGGTTTATGAGCACCACAGCAGATATGTTAAGAATGTTCCTGATGATTTAATTATTGCAGCCAGCTCAAAAAAAGATAAGATTGAAGCTGTTTTTCATAAAAAAAGACCCATCTTCGGAGTTCAGTTTCATCCTGAAAAAAGCGGCAAAGCAGGAGAAAAAATCTTTAAGAATTTTGTTGAGTTGTGTAAATGATTTATTGAACAAACCAAAACATTTTTATCTTTTCTGTTTTTTTACATTATAAAATGCAGGTAATAACTGATTTACATATTCATTCAAAATACAGCAGGGCTTGTTCTAAACAGATTACAATTCCAAATCTTGAAAAATGGGCAAGGATTAAAGGAGTTGATTTATTAGGAACAGGGGATTTTACACATCCCTTATGGTTTAAGCATTTAAAAGAAACTTTAACTGAAAAAAATGGGATATTAAGGACTAAGAATAGTTTTCCTTTTATTTTACAGACAGAGGTCTCTTTGATTTATTCTCAGGGAGGAAAAACAAGAAAAGTTCATTTTGTATTATTGTCTCCTGATTTTGAGACAGCTGAAAAAATTACAGAATACTTTAAAAGATACGGCAGGGTTGACTATGACGGAAGGCCTATTTTCGGGATTAAATCTTATGATATGGTAAGGGAGCTAAAGGCGATTGATGACCTTATTGAGATAATACCCGCACATGTATGGACGCCGTGGTTTGGGTTGTTCGGCTCAAAATCAGGCTTTGATTCTGTTGAGGAATGCTTTAAAGATCAGAGTAAGCATATTTATGCTTTGGAAACAGGATTGAGTAGTGATCCTGAAATGAACTGGATGTTATCTTCTTTAGATAAATATCAATTAGTGAGTTCTTCAGATTCCCACAGCTTCTGGCCCTGGAGGATGGGGAGGGAAGCCACAGTTTTTGATTTAAATAGTGATTTTTCTTATAAAGATATTATAGATGCAATAAGAAACAAAAAGGTTCTGAAAACCGTAGAGGTTGACCCTGCCTATGGGAAATACCATTATACAGGGCACAGGAAATGCAATATTGTAATGGAGCCTGAAAAAGCCCTTGAAAACAACAATATCTGTCCGGTATGCAACCAATTATTGACTGTAGGTGTTATGGAGAGGGTAAAAGAATTAGCTGACAGGGAAAAGCCATTAAAGCCTGAAGGTGCAAGTGATTTTATAAGATTAATACCTTTATCTGAGATAATATCTACAGTGCTGAAAACAAGCATAAACTCAAAAACAGTATGGGCAATCTATAATAAGATGATTGAAGAATTCGGTAATGAATATAATATACTCTTAAAAGCCGATAAGGAGAAATTAAGTGAAGTTGTAGATAGCAGGATAGCTGAGACAATAATCCAGATAAGGCAGGGCAATTTAAAAGTAAAGCCTGGGTTTGATGGGGTTTATGGTGTTCCTTTGATTACAGGAAATGAAGAGTATAATATTTTTGATGTTCCTAAAAAAGAGATTACAGATAAAAGGGAGAGGCAAAAAGGTCTTGGTGATTTTTCTTAAGTTTTATAAACTATTATGTATTTAGATTATTGTGAAGAGCCTTAAGGAGCTAGTTGAGGAATCATTTATAAAAAAACTGGATTACAAAAGAACATGCCTTTTTCTAAGGGGCGTTATAAAATCTTATTGTGATGTAAATATATATAATAAAAAAAATCTTCCGGATAAATCTGCGGTTCTTGCTTTTAATCATTCTACAGTCCTGGATGGAGGTATGGTAAGTGTGATATTCTCAACTTTTCATAAAAAAACACATTTTTGGGTTCAGTATGAAGGTGTTTATGAAGTGAGGCCTGATTTTGTGAAGAACATAGAGCAGATACCTGTAAAAGTGGAAAATAAAATGAGCAATTTCAAGTATTTTTTAAATACAACAATTAAAATGTCCCTGGATTATATGTATAATACTAATGATTATATATGTATTTTTCCCCAAGGTTCTATGTCTAATAAAAATTATGAGAATGAAGTGCATTCAGGCATTGCTTATCTTATTGAAAGATATGAAAAAAAATATAATGAGGAAAAACAAGTTGTGCCTATGGGTTTATATATAAAAGATGAGGACAAAGAGATTATAAATAAATATGGAGGCTTGAAGAGAATAAAACTCTGGAATTTTTTTGTTAAAAACTTCCATAAGAAAATAGGCTATCATATCAACATAGGAGAGCCATTATATCTTTCTGATTTAGAGGGAGATAAAAATAAAAAGTCCGAGATAATTCTGGAAAAGTGTAAAGAATTAAGGGATGAGATAAAATATAAAGTCAGTTAAAGAGTTTTAAATGAAAAAGGGCAGAAAAGTTTATGATTTCTGAGAATTTTATTTTCTGTAATTACCCATTCCGGGGATTATATGCCTGATTCCCCCGATATAATCCTCAACATCGCCGAAATGTCTTGGAATTATATGGATGTGTAAGTGGTCAATTGTTCTTCCTGCTGCTTCTCCTTCATTCAGTCCGATATTATAAGCATCTGGTTTTTTATTTATATAATCCAATTCTAGGATTTTCTTGCAGAAATCAGCAGACTTTTCGTTTAAGGGTTGATCTATAAATCCTTGATATACTTTCTTTAAATCAGTTTTTTCTATAGTTTCAATGACTTCAGAAATTGCAGGCTTAAAATTTTCCCATTCTTGTTTATTTAAATCAAAAAAAGAGGCAAAATGCCTTTTCGGGATAACTTCTGTATGTCCGGGGGAAACAGGAAACCTGTCAAATCTGGCAAAGAAATTCTCGTTCTCATAGATTATTCCTTTTCTTTCTTTGTAAATTTTACAAAATGTGCATTCTTTCATTGTTAATGTAAATAATTATTAAAATAAAAAAATAAAAAACTACATCATCCCCATTCCGCCCATGCCACCCATGCCACCCATTCCCGGAGGCATTCCCTGGTTTTTGTTTTCACTGTCGTCTTTTTCTTCAACAACTATTGCTTCTGTTGTAAGCATCATTGAGGCAATGCTTCCTGCATTCTGTATCGCACTTCTTGTTACCATAGCAGGATCTATTATTCCTGCCTTGAACATATCTTCAAATTTATCAGTAAGTGCATTGTATGCAATGTTCTTGTCTTTGCTTTGCCTGAGCTTTTCCACAATAACAGAGCCTTCTTTTCCTGCATTGGTTGCTATCTGCCTTAAAGGGACTTCAATTGCTTTCCTTACAATATCAATGCCTTTCTGCTGGTCCTTGTTTTCTGTCTCTATATTATCAAGTTCTTTCTGTGCATTCAGCAAAGTTATTCCCCCTCCTGCAACAATGCCTTCTTTTATGGCTGCTTTTGTTGCAGCTAAAGCATCCTCAACCCTTGCCTTTTTCTCTTTCATTTCTGTTTCAGTTGCAGCGCCGACATTTATTATAGCAACTCCTCCTGCAATTTTTGCAAGCCTTTTCTGCAGACTCTCCTTGTCCATCTCACTATCTGTTTTCCTTATCTGATTCCTTATCTGCTCTGCCCTTTTGTTTATTTCCTTATTGCTTCCCTCACCTTTAATAATAGTGGTTTTTTCTTTAGTTACTTTTATTTTCCTGGCACTTCCCAAATCCTCAAGGTTGATATCCTCAAGCTTCATTCCTTTTTCTTTACTTATTAAAGTTCCTCCTGTAACAACAGCAATATCTTCCAGAATTTCTTTTTGCTCATCACCAAAGCCCGGTGCTTCCACAGCAACTGCTCTTAAAGCACCTTTCAGGTTATTTAAAATCAAAGTAGCTAAAGCTTCATCCTCAAAATTCTCAGCAATTATAAGCAGAGGCCTTTTTGTCCTCACTATTTTATCAAGTACTTTTATCAATGACTGTAAATCATTGATTTTTGAGTCATATATTAAGATAAAAGCATCCTCTAATTCAGCTATCATGTTCTCCTGGTTTGTGACCATATAAGGGGATTTATAGCCTTCATCAAACTGCATTCCCTCTACAACCTCTAAATGTGTTTCAGTTGATTTTGCCTCTTCAACAGTTATAATACCGTCATTTCCCACTTTTTCCATAGCATGTCCTATCAGTTTCCCTATTTCTTCATCATTATTTGATGAGATTGTTGCTATCTGGGAAATGTTTTCCTTTCCCTTTACTTCTCTTGATTGCTCTTTTATGCTTTTGACTATTATTTTTATTGCTTTGTTTATTCCTTTTTTTATCTCCATAGGATTGGCTCCTGCTGTTATGTTCTTTATGCCTTCCTTTATCATTGCTTCTGCCAGAATCGTGGCTGTTGTTGTACCGTCACCCGCAACTTCCTGTGTTTTTGTTGCAACCTCTTTCACTAATTGGGCTCCGACATTCTCAAATTCATCCTTTAATTCAATCTCTTTTGCTATTGTGACGCCGTCATTAGTTATGGTTGGTGAGCCGAACTCCTCACCCAGAACAACATTCCTTCCTTTTGGCCCTAATGTTACCTTAACTGCAGAAGCAAGCTTTTCCACTCCTCCAAGCAGTTTTTTCCTTGCTTTTTCATCAAATATTATGTTTTTTGCCATATTTTCACCCCTGATTATAATTTAGCTATGATATTATCCTCTTTTATTATTATATATCCTTCATATTCTGCTTCTTCAAAGTCCTTATATAAGACTTTTTCGCCCTTGTTGATATTTCTGACATTTTTTCCTGTTTCAATTACCTTACCTATATTCAGGTTATTATTTTTTTCTTCTGAAATATAAATGCCTCCCTTGGTTTTGTTTTCTTTTTCTTCTTCCAGAGGTTCTATAAGGACTCTTGTGCCTATTGGTTTTATTGTCATATTTTCACCCCAAAATATTATAAACTGTTGGAATAAACCTCTCTTTAAAAAAGTTACGATATAATAA
>JAFGLI010000016.1 GCA_016928115.1 Candidatus Woesearchaeota archaeon
AGTGAAAAAAAAGGTAAAAAGAAAGGAAAAGAAGAATAAAAAAGAAAATACCAGAAAACCAGTCGGGAAAAAAATAAAGGATAAAAAAAAGGCTGTAAGAAAACTCAAGAAAGGAAGAAATCCTGTTGTCCTTATAACTATAGACGGATGGGGGATAAGGAACAAAAAAGAGGGAAATGCAGTATTGCAGGCAGAAACCCCTAATATTGACAGATTAATAGAAGAATACCCCCACACAAAACTAAAAACTTCTGGAACTTCTCTGGGACTACCGAAAGGAATCGCAGCCAATGAGAAATCAAGCTATATAAGCATGGGGGCAGGAAGGAAAACAGAGCACGAGATAACTGAGATAAACAAGGCAATAGAAGACAGCTCTTTTTTTACAAAGGATATTTTTCTTGAGACTGTTAAAAATGTCAAGAATTCAGGGAAAAAACTGCATATAATAGGATTGCTGAGCGACGGGGGAATCAACAGCCACATAAAACATTTCCTCGCCATGCTGGATTTAGCACATTATCATTTCCTTGATAAAGTTTACATTCACATAATAACAGATGGTATTGACGACCCTCACAAAAAGGCAAAAAGATATCTTAGAAATCTGCAGAATAAGATTGAAAAGATAAACACAGGAAAAATAGCCTCGATCATAGGCAGGCATTATGTGCTTGATAAGAATAAAAACTGGAAGTACCAGAAAAAAGCTTATGATTTATGGGTAAAGAAAAAAGGCAGGTTATTAAGGGACCCGATGGAAGCAATTAACATGGCTTACAGGAACAACAAAACAGATGACCTTATTGAGCCTGTCATACTGGACCAAAGGTCAGAAATAGATGAAGGAGACAGTATTGTTTTCCTGAATTTTTATTCAGAAGGGATGGAAAATATTGTAAGGGCATTTAAGGATAAAAAGTTCAAAAAATTTCCTGTGAAAAGATTCGGTGAGCTGAATGTTGTATGCCTTACAGAATATAATAAAAACCTTGATGTAAAGGTTGTTTTCCCGCAAAAAGAGATTAAAAACAACCTTGCAGAATACTTAAGCAAAAAAGGCATATCTTTCATAAAAATAGGGGAAACTGAAGGATATGATAACATAACCAGATTCTTTAACGGGGGCAGAGATATCTGCTATAAAACTGAGAAAAGGGCTATAATAAAAAGCTCAAAAACAGAAGACCCTGCTAAAAAGCCCGGAATGAAGGCTGAAAAAATTGCAGAAGAGGCAGTTAAGGCGATTAAAAAAAGAAGATGTGAGTTTATACTTGTAAACTTTACAAACCCCAGTACGATTGCCATGACTGGAAATATTAAAGCTGCAAAAAAAGCAATTGAGAAAGTTGATGAGAGCCTTGGCAAAATCACCGAACTGATAAAAAAGAAAAATATTTATGGCATTGTTGCAGGAACATATGGTAATGCAGAATTCATGGAAGACAAATACGGGCTGCCTAATAAAACATACACCACAAATTATGTACCATTTATATTATTAAGAAAAAGGTATTCGATGAATAAAAAAAGCGCCAAGATCATAGACATCGCACCTACAATACTGCATTTATTAAAAATAAAGCCTCCTGAAGAGATGGACGGCAAAGACCTGATAAAATGAAAATTCTGAAGATAGCCTTTAACGGGGGTGCCTTAACTAAAAGAAAGGGCATAGAAAAGGCTCCTGAAAGTATAGAAAAGGGACTGAAGGAATTTTATCTTAATGAAAACGGAATTTCTCCCGGTTTTTCATTTGAAAATGTCAATATTGATAATTACAATAATGAAGAATCACATAATATCATAGAGAAAAAAGCCAGTGAAGAATCAGGCAAAAATAAATTTGTTTTAGCTTTAGGAGGAGACCATTCAATAACTTACTCATGTTTCAAAGGTTTTGCTGTGGACAAAGAAAATCCCGGCCTGATAATATTTGATGCCCATCCTGACTGTGAAAACAACTTCTTTCCGCCAACACATGAGGATTTTGTCAAAGTTCTGGTAAGAAAAAAAATAATAAAGCCCGAGAACATAATCCTAATAGGCCTGAGGAACTGGCATTCAAAAGAGAAAGAGTTTATGGAAAGAGAAAAAATAAAAAGATTCACAATGAAACAATTATTTTCAGACGGTTTGCAGGAATCAATGGATTATATTATGGAGCTTGCAAGACAGTTCTCAGAACTATATGTTTCAATAGATATTGATGTAATTGACCCTGGTTTTGCACCAGGCACAGGCTATCCAGAGCCAGGAGGATTGAGTGTGAGGGAAATAATATATTCCATTCAAAGGCTTAAGCTTCTTAAGAACTTCAGGATGGCTGATATTGTTGAAGTTAATCCTGATAAGGACAATAATAGAATGACATCAAAAATAGCTGCTAAAATCATAATGGAATTATATAATAAAAATGAGTGATTATAATAAAAAAATCGAGGAGCTTGAGGAAGAGCTGAAAAAAACCAAGTACAATAAAGCAACTCAACACCATATTGGATTAATCAAGGCTAAAATAGCCAAACTAAAAACTGAAGGCGAAAAAAAACAGGGGAAAAAAGGCACTAAAGAAGGATACAGCATTAGAAAAACAGGAAATGCAACTGTTTCTATTATTGGTTTTCCTTCAGTGGGAAAAAGCAGCCTTCTTAATAAATTAACAAACAAAGAGTCAAAGATTGGAGATTATGACTTTACAACATTAAATGTCATACCCGGGGTTATGGAATACAATGGCATAAAAATACAGATGCTGGACCTGCCAGGAGTTATAGAAGGAGCATCAGAAGGAAAAGGTAGAGGAAAAGAAATAATGTCTGTATTAAGAACATCTGATTTGATTTTGATAATTATAGATGCTTTAAAGCCTGAACAATATGAAATAATAAAAAAAGAGCTATATGGCGTGAATATAAGAATAAACAGGAAAAAACCAAGGATTAAAATAATAAAGAAAATAAGAGGGGGAATAAACATAAGTTTTCTTAAAAAACAAAAAAATATAGACAAAAAAACTATTGAAGAAGTTTTAAAAGAATATAAATACAATAATGCAGATGTTGTTATTAAAGAAGAAATTAATGTTGATGATTTGATAGATTTTCTTGAAGGAAACAGGGTTTATATAAATGCCCTGAAAATCCTGAACAAAACTGATTTGGTTAAAAATGAGGAAAAAATAAAGAATATAATGAAAAAATACAATCTTAATATTGCTATCTCAGCCAAAGATAATATAAATATTAGAGAATTAAAAGAAAGCATCTGGAACAGCCTTGATCTTATAAGGATATATATGAAAGAGCCTGGAAAAGATGCTGATAAGGAAAAGCCATTAATTTTAAAGAAAAACTCCACAATAAAAGACGCCTGTGAAAAAATCCATAATGAACTGATAAATAAATTCAGGTTTGCGAGAGCCACAGGAAAAAGCACCAAATTCCCAAACCAGAAACTTGGACCGGACCATGTTCTGAAAGATGAGGATGTTCTAGAACTGCATCTTGATTAGATTATATTAATTATAGATCTATATTTTGTATTTCTTAGAGGTGTTCTTATTTGTATAAAGTGTACTGTATAAGGAACCATTTCTTCAAGGATATTGATCTTTTTTTGTTCATATAATTCAACATCCATCACCCCCTCAAATAGATCACAATATAAATTATATTTATTATTGAATTCTGGAACATCAATTGATACTAATTTTGAATCAGCAGTTATGGTTCTTTGATAGTTTCCTCTCACTGGTGTTTCTTTTATATTTATGTGATAGTAGTTTTTTTCTTCATCATAAATTTTTCTTCCAACAAATTTCCATTGATCAAATTTTTGTATTTTATCATTTTCTCTTTTTTCAGATAGTAATTCATTATTTTCTTCTACATTTCCTATAACTATTTTTCCCTTTAGTTTAGAATTTTCTTCATTATCCATCCTGTAATTCATATAATCAATGTTATCATATGAAAAATCTTGGTTTAGTTTGTTTTTATCTAAAATTGGAGTTTCTTCTTCGATAAAAACTTCTAAAGAATATAATCTAAATGGAATCTCCTCTTTATTTCTAGATATGCCTACGATTGCAAAAACATCTCCTATATAATCAGGTTTATTGTTTTCTCCCATTATGAATCGAATATATGCTATATTAATAAATTTTATTATTCCAAAGTAGAAATTAGAAAAATTCTATGGATTAATTAACCAAGGGATTGAAGCTTTTCTCAAAAAATGCACCATATTCTGTTATCATCTTATTATTTTTCAATAATTTATATTCACCTAAAAAACACCTAACAGGTTTAAATTTTTTTTGTCCCTTACCCTCACCAAGAATCTCAAATTTAAAAACATAATCATCAAAAATATCATCTTCTAATTCATCCAGACTTAATTCTCTCTTATATCCTGAATCCGGAGATTTAATGAATAAAGTTTTTTCTCTTTTATTTTCGCTTCCTGTAAAATTCCATGAGGGGGGATTATGGAATGTCAATAATTGTTCCAACTCAGACTGGCTGCAGCTTTCGTTTTCAAAATTTATTAATTCTGAAACCATGCCTTGTATATCAGTAATATAATCATTTATTTTTTTATAATTTGTAATAATTATTGAAATATAGACAAGAGGATCATCCTTTTCTTTAATACATAATTTTCCTGCATAATCCACTTCATCAATAACAAACACTTCATCTATATCCCTATTTCCAAAAATATATGGGTCTGTCATATTCTAAAGAAGTAAATTCTTATTAATAAACTTTATTATTTTAAAGTAGAAATTATATTAAATTATGTTTGCTATTGTATGGTATTTAGTGGTTCTTAAAGGGCTTCTCATTTGTAAGAAATAATCAGTAATTGGGGGATATATTTCCCGCATATCATAGGGCGAGGTATCTTCATTTAGTTCAGTCTCAAATATGCCTTCATAAAGATCACAATATAAATATTTATTCTGATTTGGGATTTTTATTCGTATTATTTTTGAATCAACCATTATACATCTTGTATTTTCTTTACAGCACTCTTCTAAGTATAAATGGTAATACTTATCTGTCTCATCATAAAGTTCCCTTCCATTAAATCTCCACTCATCTTTTATATGCTCTATCCTTATATTATCTCTTTTACGTTTTTTTAAAGGAGTTTTAATAGTTTCACCCATAATAATTCTCCCCTTTATTTCGCAGTTTTCTTCATTTATAATTTTATAATTTATATCTTCAATATAATCGTAAAGAAATTTTTTTGTATCTATAGTATGTTCGGGTTTAATTATAATAGGAATTTCTTCATCAATAAACATTTCTAAAGAACAAACAATATAATTCTTTGTTTTTTTAGTGTGGGGGAGATTCACCTTTAAAAACAAATCACCAATATAATCAGGACTATTGTTTTCTTCCATTATATAATTAGGATAGAACTCTTGTTAATAAATTTTATTATTTTATAGTAATAATATATAATCAATCGAAATTTTGAAAAAATCAGTAATCTTTATATATTCTTTAATCAATAATAGGAAAAAGAGGTGAAATCTTGGATTTCAGTAAAATTAAAGATAAAACAAACAAATATACAGAGCAGGTTAAGGGATATTTTAAAAGTTTAAACAAATATGAGCAATATGCCTGGTATGCAATCGGCCTGGGGTTTGTATTGGTCATAGCCTCAATTATTTTATGGTGAGAATAGAAAGACTTATATAATACAACAATTCTATATGGATAGAAGGGGTAAAATGGAAATAGCTTTAGAAGAAGAAGTTAATTTATGTAAAAATTATAAAAAAGGTAAGCCTTCTCCCTTATCTTATAATAAGGATGACCACATCATAGATTATAGTTGGTATTGCAGAAAAACGCTTTTCCTTGCTTCGTTTTTATGTGGAAGGGAAACTGAGAGTATTAAAGATGACCCAATATTCAATGACTTTATGAAACAAAATTATTTGACAAAAGGATTAAATCCTACAAACAGAATACCTGAATCCAAATTAACATCAAGAGGAATAAGAGAACTTGACAGGCACATACATTTTTCATCTTTTCCAGAAAAAGTAAGAATATGGGGGAGAATAAATTTTAACATTTAAAGGAGATAAAAATGGGACAAGTAAAAATTTCAAAAGAAGAAATTTTTGAGCCCCAGTTTTTAAAAAGATAAAAATGGGACAACAAGAGGTTTATGATTTTTTATGTAAGAATCCCGGAAGATGGTTTACTTCCAGAGAAATATCATCTGCATTAGGTGTTTCTATAGGTTCTGTAACTATGTCATTAAAGAAATTAAGAAAGACCAACCTGATAAAATACAAGAACACAGGAAAAAGAAACACATTCATCTATAAAGTGGACAAAAAGGACCTGAAAAAATAAAAACACCATAAGTTTTATATATTTATTATAAGTTAATTCTTTAAAATGAAAATTTTATTATTACATGCGGATTACCTGAAATTTAAAGCAATTAAAAAAGCCTTAAAGAATCCTGAAAAGGCAGGAACAAAAGAAGAAAAAATAAAAGAATGCCTTGTTGTTTTCACAGCTGTTGAAAAAAGGGATGAAAAAGATACTGATAATTCTGTAAAAAAACTTGTAAATGAAATAGGGGATGTTTCTGATAAGGTAAAAACAAAGAATATTGTATTATACCCTTATGCCCATCTGAGCAGTGATTTATCCTCTCCTGACAAAGCTGTAAGTATACTTAACAAAACTGAAAAAGTACTGAAAAAGAAAAAATACAAGGTTAAAAAAGCACCTTTTGGATGGTACAAAGCTTTTGAAATCAAGGTAAAAGGACATCCCTTATCAGAACTAAGCAGGGAATTTGGCCCTGAAAAAGAAAAAAAAGAAGAGTCTGAATCGCTGAAGAAAGAAAGAAAGCTAACATCATACTGGCATATTCTTGATACAAAAGGAAAACTCCATGATGTAGGAAAATTTAATTATAACAAACATGAAAACCTGAAGAAATTTGCTGTTTATGAAAAAGAGAAATCCAGGGCAGTAAAAAAAGACCCTCCTCATGTTGATATAATGAGAAAACTTGAACTAGTAGACTATGAGCCTGCATCTGATTCAGGAAATTTAAGGTATTATCCAAAAGGAAGGTTAGTAAAAAAACTTATTGAGAGATATGTAACCAAAAGGGTAATTGAATACGGCGGTCTTGAAGTTGAAACCCCAATAATGTATGACATAAAACATCCCACTCTATCCAAGTATTTACAAAGATTTCCTGCAAGGCAATACAGGATTGAATCTGACAAAAGAGAATTTTTCCTAAGGTTTGCAGCATGCTTCGGCCAGTTTTTAATGGCTAATGATGCAACCCTGAGTTATAGAAGTTTACCTTTTAGGCCTTATGAACTGACAAGATACAGTTTCAGAAGAGAGCAGACAGGTGAATTAACCGGCTTAAGGAGACTAAGGGCTTTTACAATGCCTGATGTCCATGCTATAGTAAAAGACATGAAGCAGGCAAAGGAAGAGTATAAGAAAAGATTTGATTTGTCATTAAGTGTCCTGAAAAACATAGGTATTGGAAAAGAAGATATAGAAATGGCTTTAAGGACAACAAAGGATTTTTTCAGAAAAAACAAGGAATTCATTGTTAAATTTGTAAAAAAACTCGGAAAACCCGTATTATTGGAATTATGGGATGAAAGGATATTTTACTTTGTGCTGAAATATGAATTCAATTTTGTGGATAACCTGAATAAGGCTTCTGCATTAAGCACAGACCAGATAGATATTGAAAACGGGGAAAGGTACGGAATAAAATTCATGGATAAAGACGGGAAAAAGAAACATCCTCTGATTCTGCACTGCAGCCCTTCAGGAGCAATAGAAAGGGTAATGTATGCATTGCTGGAAAAGTCTGCTTTTGATGAGAAAAAAGGCAAAAAGCCAATGCTTCCGTTATGGTTATCTCCGACTCAGATAAGAATAATACCTGTAAGCCCTGAAAAGCATCTGAAACATGCATTAAAACTAACTGAAGAGTTTGAAAAAGAAAACATAAGAGTAGATATAGATGACAATGTGGAAACAATAGGAAAAAGAATAAGGAATGCAGAAAAGGAATGGATACCTTATATTATTGTTATTGGGGATAAAGAAATTAAAAGCAAAAAACTGCCTGTAAGGATAAGGGAAACAGGAAAACAGGAGAATATGTCCAGGAAAGAGATTATTAAAAAAATCAATGAAAAAACAAAAGAGATGCCTTTTGAGCCATTGCCTTTGCCTAAGCTTCTAAGCAAAAGACCTATATTTATAGGATAATAATAGTTTTATCTTCTTAAAAACCAGATAAACAGCATTATTTACAGAGAAAAATTATATATTCTGATTTACTTCTTTTTCTTTTTAGATTCGTTATAAAAAGACTCCCCATCAGGATCTATGATATCATCATCAGTTTCATCACTGTTTGCCTTGTCCTCATCATATCCTTCCATAAACCCCTCTTCACTGGCATCTATCTCATCGTCCTCAACCAGTTCCTCGGCATCCTCGACAATCTTGTCTTTGTCTTCCATAATTAAGAGTTCTGAAACTGGATATTTATAAAGTTTTTGATTATAAAGGTTATGTTAAAAAAGTGCGTCTGTGCCGTGAATGTCATTGATTGTTTTTTTGACAATCATGGCATGGCCAGACGAAGCTTACCACGTTCCCATATAAAGTGTGGGGTTGTGGTAAGCGTAGTAGGACTTTTTTAACATAACCCATGTAAAAATGCAGAAAATAAAAAAGATTTATAAAGGGAAGATTATTCTCCTGAATAGTGAGATAGTGCTCAACCGCGGGTGTTTTTTCTTCAATGGAAAAATGCTCAGGAAAGTCCGCTCACCATTTAAAGGCTGCCTTTGAAAAAAGGTTCCCGAGAGGGAAGGCAACCACCCAGAAACGAGACCGCCATTGTTTAGAATGATGGATGCGAAGTTTTTGGCAACAAAAACAAGTTAACCTCCTGACATTTTCAATGGAATGGATGAAACGGTGAGCCCCGGCTGGTGCAACTTGAAAAAAGGCTAAGTTGAATGTTGGGAAAACCCTTCCTTTTAAAGGGGGTTTACAGAAAGTGGCTTACAGCTATCTCACATTTCTTTTATAATAAAATTTATAAAATATCTCAGATTCTGATTGTATATGAAATTATATAAATATTTTAAATACAAAAAATATGATATTGAAGTCTATGAA